>NZ_JACJUP010000236.1:0-7210 GCF_014748295.1 Planktothrix sp. FACHB-1355
GGCAAATATACCTACGCTGGCTAAAATTAATAGCGCTCCCAGAGAAATTGACTGACCCAAATGTTTTGCAGGTTGAGAATTTTTCATGACTGATTTTTTTTTGCTTAGTGAAGGATTGAATTTAAATTAACAGTATTTTCACTTAAAAATTTAAAAAGTCAAATTTCTTAAATTTACTTAATTTATCGTAAAAAAAACAGATGTAGTTACTCTAGTAAAGTCGCCCAGATCGTGGATCTAAGCGAGCGCCTAGCTGCCTATTTTTGTAGAAAGTATAAATAAATACTTTGGCATAAGAAAATTCTCAAGCGATCGTGGAAACTATAGAGTCGCGAAACACGGTTATATTAGACATCTTGGAAAATTCCTGTGGGGTAGGCATCCTACCTGCCTTTAATATTCTTTTGGAGGAGAAGTATATTGTCAAAACGTAAGTCTCCAAAGGCAAGGAGCAGATAATACCGTATAACTATGTCAAAACAGGGTGGTTATGACAATAGAAAATATATCTGTGGAGTGGGAAAAGAGGCGGGCAAGCGGTGGTATTAAATTGGCGACGCAGATATTTTTCCTGCCCCTTCTCGTAGGGAGTTGCGGCATCCTGACTAGCTTATGGCTGTGGCGGGCAGTAAAAATGGAAGCTCAAACACATATAGAGACAAAGATTAATTTAGCCGCTCAGACACTGAAAAACGAAGTGCAAGCAAGCCTGGAAGCTCGTATTGTCACATTGAGGCAGATGGCAAATCGTTGGCAAACTCAGGGACAGCCAAACAGAAGGGAATGGAAAGCAGCTGCCCAAACTTATCTGGATGTTTACCCAAATTGCCAGATTTTACAGTGGGTAGATACCTCGTTTTTGCCGCGCTGGACAATCTCAAGAGAAGGAATTGCAGACCCAGATAGAAAGTTGCACGAACAATTGCTGGCGGCGAAAGACAGCAAAAGACAGGATATTATGGTATTTCCTTCGCTTTCGCCACAAGGAAGCAAACAATTGTGGATTTATGTTCCTTTGTCATCAGAACAACGCCAGTACGGTTTCCTTTTTGCCGCTTTTACAGCAGAAGGCTTGTTCAAAACTAGATCGAATAAAGATCTTGTTCCCCAATACGGGTTAAGCGTGTTTGATGGCAATACCGAAATCTTCAGTCGCAACAAAGAGGATAGCCAAAATGCAGATGTTTGGGGAAAGGAAATAACTGTTCCCCTGGATGGTGTGACTTTGCGATCGCGCCTTTGGCCGAGTTCCCAGCTGCTAACTGAAGAACGATCGCAGTTACCGGAATCGCTGCTGACGATGGGAATTTTAATGTCAGGCTCCCTTACTTTGGCGGTATACAGCATTCAAAAAGCGGGACGACAGGCAAAACAGGTAGAGGTAGCAAAATTTACTTTATATCAACAAATCAGCGAACGCGAACAGGCAGAGACAGCATTGCAGCAATACGTACAGACGATCGATCTGGCGAATGAAGCAATTATCATTCGAGATCTGGACGATTTGGTTGCTTATTGGAATACAGGCGCAGAAAATCTGTACGGATGGAAAAAGCAAGAAGTTGTCGGCAAATACATCCACACATTTTTGAAAACGATATTTCCGCAACCATTGGAGGAAATCTTAGAAATATGCCTGCGAGAGGGACACTGGGAAGGAGAACTTATCGACACTAAACGTAACGGCAAACAAATTCCTGTAGCGAGCAGTTGGACTTTGCAGCGGGATAAAAATGGCAATCCATTAAGCATTTTAGAAATCAATAAAGATATCAGCGAACGCAAACAAATTCTGGAAGCTTTGCGGCAAAGCGAAGAACGGTTTCGCTTTGCCATTTTTTATGCACCGTTACCGCTAATCATTTATGCGGAAGATGGAGAGATAGTAACGGTCAATCAAGCATGGACAGAATTGAGCGGTTATCGTCAGGAGGATATTCCCACGATTGCTGATTGGACAGAAAAAGCGTATGGAGAAAGAAAACAACTCGTCAAAGCAGATATCGACAGATTATATAACATTAACAGCCAATTAGCAGAAGGCGAATATGTCATTACCGCATCCAATGGTTCGCAAAGAATTTGGGAATTTAGTTCGGTTCCTTTGGGTCAATTACCGGATGGGAGACGGTTGGTGATGAGTATGGCGGTAGATATTACCGATCGCAAACAGGTGCAGTCTGTTTTGCAGCAGTCGTCAGCGCAAATCAGACAAAAAGCAACTGAACTGGAGGCAGCTTTACAAGAACTGCAAAATACCCAAGCGCAGCTGATTCAAAGTGAAAAAATGTCTTCTCTGGGTCAACTGGTGGCTGGTGTGGCGCACGAAATTAACAACCCGGTTAACTTCATCTACGGCAATATAGCTTATGCGAGAGAATATGCGGAAGATTTATTAAGACTGGTACAAATTTATCAAGAGGAATATCCCTATCCGAAAGAAAGAATCGCAGAGGAAATTGAAGCGATCGACTTAGAATTTATGATGGCGGATTTGCCCAAAGTTCTCGCTTCTATGAAGGTAGGATCAGAACGCATCCGCGAGATCGTTCAGTCGTTGCGCCACTTCTCCCGCTTAGACGAGTCGGAAAGGAAAGAGGTTGATATTCACGAAGGCATTGATAGTACGCTGATGATTCTGCAAAACCGATTGAAAGATAAACCAGATCGTGTCGGTATTCAAGTTATTAAAGAGTATGGCAAATTGCCTTTAGTGGAGTGCTACGCCGGACAACTCAACCAGGTATTTATGAATCTGCTGACTAATGCGATCGATGCTTTGGAGGAATCCAACAAAAGGCGATCCGATCGGGAAATTCAGGCTAATCCCAACACAATTACTATTCGCACCGAAATAGTGTGCTGTCAGAAGTCAGCCGCTAGTGGAAATCCCCCCCTCTTCCCCTCCTCATCTACGGAGGAAGAAGAAAAGAGGGAATCTGACAAAAAAGAACTGAGAACTGACAAAGTAGTGATTCGCATTGCCGACAATGGCCCAGGCATAACGGAAGAGGTACGCAAACGCCTTTTCGATCCATTTTTTACTACTAAACCGATCGGCAAGGGAACGGGATTGGGTTTGTCGATTAGCTACCAAATTGTAGTAGAAAAGCATGGCGGTAAATTGGAATGTTACTCCCAACCTGGGTTAGGATCTGAGTTTGCGATCGAAATACCCCTGCGCCAACCCAAAATGTCATAATTGCAGATTTGAGATTTCAAATTTTAAATTTATTTCTATTTGCAATCTAAAATCTGAAATCTAAAATCTAAAATCTGAAATTATTAGTGGGTTAGCCCGTGTTCGAGGGCGTAGCGCACTAACTCGGTGCGGCTGTTGGTGCCGGTTTTGCTGAATAAGCGGCTGACGTATTTTTCGACATTGCGAACGCTAGTTTCCAGACGACGGGCGATTTCTTTGTTCATCAATCCTTCTGCCACTAAGTCGAGGACGCTTTGTTCTCTGGGGGTGAGGTCTATTTTGATCGGTGAGGCAGTTTGCGCGATCGCAGGTCGCTGTTTCAATTGTTCCCTAATTTCCGCCAACTGACGCGCTATTTCGTCCAGGTTAGTGCCTTCAGATGGCTTATCGGTAGCGCCTCTGCGTTCCAGCAAATTTTCGACGATCGCAACTAACTCATCCGGGTCAAATGGTTTGGACAAATACGCATCGCAACCGGCATTGTAGCCTTGGATGCGGTCTTTCGTCATGCCTCTCGCGGTCAAAAATACTACCGGCAATGTCTTGAAGCGAGGGTCTTCCCGCATTTGCTTGAGGAACTGATAGCCATCGACTTGCGGCATCATGACATCTGTAATTACCAAGTCGGGCGTATGTTGTTGCAGTTTTTGCCAGCCTTCGTTGGCGTTAGCCGCAACGTCAACGCTAAAATCGCTGTCTTCCAGATAAGCTTGCACCGCTTCCCGCAGTCCGGGTTCGTCATCGACCAGTAACAGTTGTCCCGTCATTTGCAATCACCTTTGCGCTCTACTATTTTTAAATGTACATAAATCGGTAATTCGGTTATCCACCCTTAGACCGAACTTGACTTATATTATTTATTATGGTAAAAATGTCTGGCTTAAGGGCGATCGACCCTGGCGAGGAAGATAGCAGTTTTTTGTGTACCCTGTCCCCCTGATACCAAATCCGCTTCAATTTTATAATTAGCCATACAGATAATCTGGTCAAATTCTTTCGTTTTTGCTTGAGTACCCACAAAGTATTTCATATGTTGCCACCAGCAAGAGAAAAAATAGATTCCCATCAAAGGCTTGTTTTGTCGGAGCGTGATAGAGACTTATTTATGTCAGTTATGGAAAATCCACCCGCACTGAAGGGCAAACTAAAATCCGCTATTAAACAATATAAAGATAAGTACAGTAAGTAATAGTGAGATGGAATTATTAAGAAAAACTGTCAGAGCGATCGCATCTGTAATTTTAGCCAAATCTAGTATGTGCGATCGCTCTTGTATTTTCTTGACAATAAGATAATCTTACAACCGCTCAATTATCTTTGCTTCTTCCGAAAGTTTAGCATCCCGCTGTCCAGTCGATCGCGCTTGTGAGTTGAGCAAACTAATGGGAGTATTTAATAAATCGACAACAGTCGCTTTCCCTATCATTGCCTTAACGCTAGTAACTGGTAACTCCTTCAACAACCACCGCACAAGGCGATAAAAAGTTTCTGTCGCCTTCAGTTCTGTCATCAAAGTGACGCCGTACAGTTCGTGCAAATAACGATTCGATCGACCGTAGCGTCGCCATTGCTTTTGGAATTCTGCCACTGTCGATCGATGCCGATGTTTTACAATCGCAGTTGGTGCAAAAGATATCTGCCACGAAGTTTCTCGTTGAATTCGCCAACAAATATCGGCATCGCCACCAGTAGTCATGTAAGGACGAAATAACCCTACTTGCTGAAAAATTTCCCGTCGAATTGCCAGATTAGCAGTTTGACCGTATGGACAAAAAGGATGTTCTAGCGTATACTTTTGGGATAGAACATTGTAGCTATCGGCGTATTTTTCCAGCAGCGTTTTACCGGGTAATCCTTCAACTTCACCTGCTACAATACCAACAGATGAATCGGCAAAAGGCTGAATCAGATTCTGTAACCAATTCGGTTCGGGACGACAATCAACATCGGTAAAAGCGATAATTTCACCTGTAGCGGCGCGAATCCCGGTGTTGCGTGCGGCGTAGGAACTTTGAATTTTGTTTTCCGTGAGGTGACGAATATTTATCTTATTTAGCTTCTCATTACCCCCGCCAGGGGAGTCAGATGCAGCAGCAGCTTGCAGTATACTGGGAGTGCGATCGCTACTGCCATTATCCACCAATAAATACTCTACCCGGTCAGTTGGATAAGTTTGAGCTTGCAAACAGCTAATTAAATCTGGTAAATCTGCCTCGCCATTATATATTGGTACAATAACCGAAACTTTAGGTAATGTCGTTTCCATAAGAATTTCTAATTTATCATTGAATAATTTCTACTTCTGTTCCTTGCTGCACGACTTGATATAATTCATCAACATCTTTATTTTTGAGGGAAATGCAGCCTAACGTCCAATTTGATTTATTGTCTATTAAATCATCGCTGGGTGTGCCGTGAATTCCGATTTCGCTGCCGACTGAATCATTCCAGCTTATTTTACCGCCAAACTTAGCTTTAAAATGTTTTCTCCAGGAATATTTGTTCGGGTAATCCAACCAGAGGAATTTTGACCAAGCGGCATGGGGATAGAGGTCTTTAATCTTAAATTTTCCTTCCGGAGTGCGCTTATCTCCTTCTTTGAGCTTATCGTCAACTGGGTTATTGCCAAACACGACAGGATAGGATTTGACAGGTTTTTTATCGTGATAAACTGTGAGCCTGTATTCAGATTTTTCAATCAATATTGATATTTTGTTTTTGTCTATTTTCTGTGCGTTTAAAATTTCGATGATCTGCTTGTTGCCATTGAGTATTTGGTTGCTGGGGAGTCGGGGATGGGAAATGTTTCCAGAAGTCTCATCCTCACAACCATTTAAGCAAAGAACATCCAAAAGATCGGGCAGGGGTACGGCATATCCCAGACGTGCGAGTTGCAAGTAAAGAACGGAGGTAGCTACGATAATAACAGTTAACGATAAAAATTTTATTTTGAGATTATTTGACTTTTTTTTCATAAATATTGGATATAAATTAGGCATTGATAAGCACAAAGGTGGGCAATGCCCACCCTACTGTTAACGGATGAAGAAACAAAGCAAAGCTAAAATCGCGTTAATCGCGTAAAATGTGGCAACTACTTGAATTTCCGACCAACCGGAAAGTTCTAAATGGTGGTGTAGAGGTGCCATTTTGAATAGCCGCTTACCAACACCATCGGGGCCTTTTGTTGCTTTGTAATAACTCACTTGAGCCATTACGGAAAGGGTTTCCACAAAGAAGATACCGCTGATGATAAATAGACTCCAAAGCGTGTTACTCAAAATAGCAACGGATGCTAAGGCACCTCCCAGCGCCAGGGAACCGGTATCGCCCATAAATACAGTAGCTGGGTTGCGGTTATGCACCAAAAAACCCAAACAACTGCCACTTATGCAGGCGCAGAAAATGGTCAGTCCGGGGTAAGTGGGAGCGATTATAGCACCGAGTCCGAGTAGAGCGATCGCACACAGTCCGCCTGCAAGTCCATCTACACCATCGGTGAGGTTGGTGGCGTTACTTTCTGCTACTAACGCAAATGCAGCTAAAGGCCAAAACAGCAACCCCAACGGTAAAGCTAAACCAAATGGTAAATCTATTGTGCTGATATTTGCAGGTTGACTGAAAATTAACCACAAACAAAATAGCACTGCAAAACCAATTTGCAAGGCTAATTTCATTTGTGGCGAAATGCCTTTGTTGGACTTGCGGCGTAAAATTTGCCAGTCATCCAACCAACCGATAAATCCATAACCGAGTGTAAGCAGCGACACAGGCAACACAGGAGCAAAGTTTGACAAATTCAATGCCAAACCAGACCACAACAGGGCAAGTAGAACGCCTACTGGTATAAAGAACACCCCGCCCATTGTCGGAGTGCCGCCTTTTTTCAAGTGGGTTTGGGGGCCATCTTCGCGAATTACTTGTCCAGCTTTGAGCGATCGCAACAATGGCACTACCCAGTATCCCAACCCAGCAGTTGCCGCAGCACAAACCCAGAACGGCAAAGTC
>NZ_JACJUP010000237.1:0-7210 GCF_014748295.1 Planktothrix sp. FACHB-1355
TGTAAACTTACTCCAGGGACGGCTGTAAGTATTCTCCAAAATAACTCTAACCTTGACTCCTGTTTTTTGGCGATCGACCAACGCCTTGGCGATATTCGGCAAGCGTAACTCCTGAACCGCCACATCTACCGTAGATTTAGCACTTGCAATAGAATCGATAATAAGCTGTTCCAGGTTATCACCAAGGCGCGTTTGCTTGCGGTAAGGTTCTCTGTAAGAACTTGACTCGGAGTGGTTGAAGTAAACCTCGATAAAGGGGTCTTGGGGTAGGGGAGTCAGTTGCTGAATTTGCGGTTGAGCCCGTTGACAAGCAGCTAGGGTAAGTGCTAATAAAATCGATGCTGCTTGTCTGAGGGTGGTTTTAAGCAAATTAATGTTCATAAGTCAATAGCCAACAGCCCTCTATTTTCAGACCTTACGAGACAAGCAACTGATTCCGTCGCAAGAAGCTATGAGCTTTCTTGCTAAAATTCTGTAATCTAAAGTTTATACCTTGAGATCTTTTGGCTACAAACAAAGTTCCCCGTACTGTCAATTATTTTGAGGGGCGGAAACTCCCAGAAGGTAGCAGGACTAAACAGCCGAAGCGATCGCGCTAACTAAAGGATGGCTCCTGCAAGGCTACTCTCTTTGTTAGCCGGCAGCAACTAGAAGTGCCCCTAGTTCTGGCGGGTACGTAGCCAATTTGCCGCATTTGAGTGGATGTATTCATCTCAATCCACACTTCTGTTATGCCTAGAAGAAAAAAGCTATTTCCATGCGGCCATAAGGGCTACGGTCAAGCGTGCCATCTGTGTGCCCAAAAAAAAGCCGTACTGGAACAAAAAAAACAGCTAAAACACGAGTGGGAGTCCACCTTTGACCGCGACCCGATCGATCTGCGGGATCTGCCCATTCATGTGGTGGTCAAGGCACGCACTGTGATTGCTGCTTTACAAGAACAAAAGCATTACACAGAATTTGGCGGCAAGCGGCTGCGGCACGATCGTTTTATTATCAGTATTCCCATTACCCGCAACTACCGGATGCTCTGTCGGGACTGCGGTAATATACTAATTCCCCAAGCAGTTTTGTCCCACGAGGACTACAATGTCCGCAAACCGGGAAGTTAGTCGAAAGTCAAAAGTCAGAAGTTCCTCAGTCAAAATTCAACTGTTACAGGTTAGTTGTTAGTTGTCAGACCTTGGCGGATTATGCTGAAAGTAGAGCCTCTCTCTGCCGCGACCTCTAACGGTTAAAGATTATGCAAATATATCTAGATTACAGCGCTACAACACCGACCCGCCCAGAGGCGATCGCAGCGATGCAAGCAGTCCTCACCCAAGAGTGGGGTAATCCCTCCAGCTTGCACGAGTGGGGTCAACGGGCAGCAACTATGTTAGAACAAGCCAGAATGCAGGTGGCTGGGCTAATTAACGCGCCGGCGGAGTCGATCGTATTTACTTCTGGCGGTACGGAGGCAAATAACCTGGCAATTATGGGTGTGGCTCGATGTTACACCAAACCTCAGCATATTATCATTTCCAGTGTTGAGCATTCAGCGGTGGCAGAACCTGTCCGCTGGCTGGAACAATGGGGTTGGCAAGTGACGCGCTTGCCGGTGGATAAGTGGGGAAGAGTCAGCGAAAACGACTTGGAGAACGCCCTGCAAGCTAATACGGTGTTAGTTTCGATTATCCACGGTCAAAGCGAAGTTGGCACGCTGCAACCGATCGAAGGTTTGGGAAATATTCTCCGCGATCGCGGTGTGCTATTTCACACAGATGCTGTGCAGGTAGCTGGGCGTTTGCCTCTCGATGTGCAAAAGTTACCTGTAGATTTACTTTCCCTTTCCAGTCACAAAATTTATGGCCCACAAGGAGCGGGGGCGCTTTATATCCGTCCGGGTGTCAAGTTAGTTCCTTTGCTGGGCGGTGGGGGACAAGAAATGCGACTGCGTTCCGGAACTCAGGCTGTGCCAATTATTGCCGGTTTTGGTATGGCTGCGGAACTGGCAGCGCAAGAAATGGCAGTGGAAACGCCAAGGTCGATCGAGTTGCGCGATCGTCTTTTCGACCTACTTGCCGATACGCCCAGTCTGACTCCCACAGGGCATCGCTGGCACCGTTTGCCTCACCACGTCAGTTTCTGTTTGCCAGATGCCGATGGTGAAAAGCTCAGCGGTAAAACTCTCGTGCGACACCTCAACTTGGCCGGTATTGGCATTAGCGCTGGTGCTGCTTGCAACAGCGGTAAAATTACCCCCAGTCCGGTGCTGTTGGCAATGGGTTACAGTTCTGCCGCCGCCAAATCTGGTATTCGCCTCAGCTTGGGTCGCCACACGACCGCAGCGGATATAGATTGGACGGCAATGGTGCTGAAGCAAGTTTTGGCACGTTTGATGCCAAAGGTAGCATTATCCGGTTGTTAAGGGCAGATGCAGATGGTTTCAACGATGCGGTTACAATTGTCCTTCTGCCAACAATTGCTCAAACTCTTGCACCGAATCGATCGTAATAGCGCGTTTAAGCAGTTGTTTCAAAAGCCCTAGATCGTCGATCGCAAAAATGCTATTTTTTAAGGTATCTGGCACAGTTGAAAACCGCGTTTCCAGCACTTCAATTACATCCTCGCGAGACGTTTGCAAGCGACCCTGCTGTATACCATCCCGTTCAAAACTGGTAATGTATGACATTCGCCTTTCCTCCTCTATTCGCCTGATTTCAGTTTTAAACTCTTGCTGAACTGCTGCCGGTAATGCCATTATCCATTCGATGAACCGGAACAGCTCCAAAATCTGATTTCTACTATAGCCGCGCTCGTAGAGTCGCCGCACTAATCTCAATTTAGACTGAAAACGGCGCTGTAGATCGCTGCGGGTTGCTTGAGTTTCCAGATGTGCGGCGATAATGGTGGCAAAAGGATTGGTGCTTTCCTCTAGGGTAGCGGCTGCATAGTCGAGCAGTTTCACGACCGGAAACTGTAAACTGCTTTGAAATCCCCATCGACTATAACTATAGCCTGTCGGTCGCCAATTGGTGTTTTCGTCTCCCAATACGGCAAAGCTGAATACTTTTTGCCGATAGCGATCGAATAACCGATGATTGTAAATGTACATTCGTTCGGAAAAGTCTGACTGCTCTTGTCCTTGGATTTCGACGTGAATTAACACTATCGCCTCTTCGCCGGAGTTGAGCCATACTTTTACCAGCTTATCTGCTAAACGCCTGCCTGTCTCGGCATCGCGAATGACTTCTTGCAATTCCGTGTCTAGCGTTTCATAACCTCTTTGCCAATCAATATCTCTGTGAGTATCTGGAAAACAAAAAGCCATAAATGGCTCAAAATATACGGTTAGCGCTTCTTTCCAAGCACTGTCGTAATCCGATCGCACTTCATCTTCCATCCAGTATCTCCTCCTGTTGCATAATAAAACCTCGGCAAAGTTACCATAATTATTAAAATTTAAAACAAAGTCAACTGGACAAATTCATCTGATGAATTGGACTTTATCAAACGCGGAAAAACTCTCCCTTCTTCCTTCAAGCCACCCAGACGATTAATATTTTCAATTATTGTCGGTAGGCAATACTCAGACATTTTTTCTTGGATGTGATAGGTATTAAATCGCAACGTATGCCAACCATTTGTTTGTAAGTCGTTGTCTCGCTCATTATCTAAATGAATACGCTCTTTATCGGCGTGCCAAGTATCGCCGTCAGTTTCAATGTTGATTTTGCCGTAAGTACAGTAAATGGCAAAGTCGAGAGCGTAGGTGGAATTTTTAACTGTCACAAACTCTTGACGTTCGGCATTGATATCCAGTCGTTTAAACTCTGCCCACAGCCTATCTTCCAGTGGACTTTCGTCGTATAAGTCGTTGATTTCCTCTGCTTTCCTAAACTTTTCCAGGGTAGTTGAGATAAAGACAATGCGCCTATATCGTCGGCTAATAATTGGTGCTGGTAAACGTTCCAGTGGTGATAATTCAAGTTTGTAATAACGTTGCTGGCTCTTTTTGTCTTTTGGTAAATTGGGAAACAATTCCCAGCGAAAAACTGCCCGAATTTGCTCAACTTGCGCGTAGTAACGTACTGTATGAGCTTGTTTGCCAAATACTTTGGTTTGGTAGAAAGCTAACCATGTGGGAGGCCAACGCTTTTTGAGAAGTTTATCTGCATTGAGCGTGGGAATTCTGTACCAATGTCGGTCACGGGCAATTTCCATGTCCAGCCGACTGTTCATAATCGCAACTAATAGTTCGCTGTCTGATGTCATATCAATTTCACTTTGATTTTATAGCAATGTATTGGGGAGGATTATACCTTCTTTTGGCATAGATTAACGATCGGGGGAAGGAGAGCCTTCTAAACCGCTTTCCCTGGTTAAACCTGGGAACGAGACTCGAGCGGGAATAGCAGGCAAAACTTGCAAATTTAAGACCATCGTTTCGCGATGGCGAATAGTATTAATTGCCACTTCCCAAGCAAAGGTAAAGGATTGGAATGATTCTTGGGTAATGCGATCGTTATCCAAATCTTCGACAACTTTGCGGAAAATTTCAAATAAATTTTGCCGCAGTTGTTCTAATTGTTCTAAGTTGCAGGTGTTGCGTGCTTGTTCGAGAATATCTAGGATATCCAGGTTGTACTTATCGAAGCGGTTCTTTTGTTTGGCAAGCAAACGCGATCGCCACGAGAAAATCCAAGAGGCAACCAGCGATCCCATTGAGATAAGCAAAGCCAGTACGTCAGCATTTGATGACAGAAAATCTGGCTTTTCTCGGTCGTAGTAAGCTTGGGCACCGGGATGTAGAGGTAAGCCAAGACTTTGACCTACGCCCGGTTGACTAATTGTTGCTGCTTTTGGCTCCAACTTGACTAAATCGTGACGATATTCATAGATAATAGTAGTAAGGGAACGAATAATTTTTGGCTCGATATCTTGACGAGTTATGAGTGCCGCTCCCACTCCCACAACGGGCATATTTTGACTGGGGACGGGAGGATCGGCTTTGTAAGTTCCCTTGGGAATTGTGCCTTCTTCCAAATAAGGAAGAGAAATTCTGATCGCTGCCGCTTGATCGATCGGCACCATCCTGCCAGGAATAGTTTGGATTAATTCTCTTGTCCAGCGATTACCTACTGGTAAGCTGCGAAAAACTGCATCAACTTCTCCTTTTTTGAAGGCTAACAATGCTTTTTCCGGGCTTAATGCCACATATTGCAAATCGTTTGGCTTTAAGTTGTAATGTTTGGCTAAAAGCCAAAAGGCGTCAAAAGAACCGCTGCCTTTAGGCATGAGGGCAATTCGTTTGCCTTTAAGATCGGGTACGCTTTGGATAGCAGATTTCTGAGAAACAACTAGATGAAACAACTCCGGATACAGTAAACTAATCGCACGTGCGGATGCAGGCGCTGGGGTATCGCTTTGGACGATCGCCAGTTCTACTTTTCGCTTCTCCAAGAGTTGCATATTTTCCAGAGAGCCGTTTGTTTCTATAATGTTGAGTTGGATCTGCGGTTGATGTCTGGCAATCACCTGCTGCATTGCTTGTGCAAAGCGGTAAGCTTCACCTGTCTTATTCCCAGTCGCAACAGTCAGGTGGATAACTCGATGGTTTTCTTTGGCTAATCTCCAGGCAAATCCCCCGAACGCTACCAAGCTCAAGAGTGCGATCGAAATCACGATTTTGCGTCCTTGCAATTTTCTATCTCCTTGGCAATCGTTATGCCTGATACTATTGTTTAGCACTTAATCTAAAATCTAAAATCCGTTTACTATGGCAGAACTTCCCAATACCCTAGAAGAGGCGATCGCGCAATCTCGCCAAGCAACGCTTGCGGCGATCGCAGATGGTTACACTCGGCTGCAAGTTGAGTTACTTTTCCCGGAAATCGCACTGCAAGCGCAGTCGATCGCCAAGCAATTTATCGAAGTTTTTGAAGATCGCATTGGACAAGTAAAAATGTTCTTTCCCGATGCCGGTGCGGCTGCCCTCGCCCGTCGCGATTGGGGAGAGGTACCTTTTAAAATACAAGATATCGGCATGGGCAGAACCCCCATTGAAAATAAAATTCAACCGGAAGATGAAATATTTTTGCTGGTTAACCTCAGTTCGGTGGAGGTGGCAGAAGTAGAAAAGCTGTGCAATGCAGTGGGCGATCGTCCGGTAATTTTACTAATCCCTCATTTGGAAGATGCGGGTACTGTCGGTATTGGCTACGCTGGGCGTCAGCTGCGGGAACGCTTCCTCAATACTTTGCAATCTTGCTATTATGTCAGACCTCTACAAGGCGCAGCTGTATTTCGCTGCTATCCCGGGCCTTGGCAAGTTTGGTTGGAGGTGGGCGACAATTACAATCTCATTGCAGAATTGCCTCAAAAACCGGTTGGTGAGGAAGTCGATCGAATTATATTTGATGCAATTGGCCCTACCGATAGCGATACAGCTGAGACCCCGCGTCCCAAAAAGCCGGGATTTTTCACTAATATGCAGCGCTTCCTACGCGCTTTGAATCGATAGAGGATCGACAAAGGTAATTGCAGATTTCAAATTTAAATCTGCAATTATTTAATTTGCAATTTTAACCACCACCAACTACCCATTTGACGTAAATGCGATCGCATCTTGCCGCCTCTATCCCAGATGTCCGTTGATACCCGCTGCTTTCATACAGCTGTACCGCTTCTTTTAAGATGCTGGCCGTTTGAATCCAAATTTGTTGAAAGCCTCTAGCTGCGATCGCGCTTTCCAGCTGTTGTAATAAAAATTTTCCCAGTCCTTGTCTCCGCACAGACGGCAACAGATACATTTTGCGAATTTCTACAGCGTGCTTTCCCCGCTGGATGGGATAGTAAGCCGCAGTTCCCACTAGCTGCCCGTCCCGTTCCACCACCCAGAACTCTCCCCCAGTCGCCAGATAAAAGTTTTCTATTTGCAAGACATCCCTGTCTGCGTCCCCTGGTTGCCAAGGCAAGCCGTACTCTGTTAAAACAGAATGGATGAGAGCGGCAACATGAGTGCGATCGGCCTCTGACCAGGAACGAATTACAAAATCGCGATAGTGAATTTTCACCTGACAAATTCTTCTTTTACTTCCACAGTTATAGATTTTAATAGTAACCGCTCGTTCGGAACATTTTTCTCTTCTATTGCGTCTTTAATTATTTTTTATGTACTATTCTGACAGTACACTTTTATTCAAGTACGCAATTTTACTTAAGAGAT
>NZ_JACJUP010000238.1:0-7194 GCF_014748295.1 Planktothrix sp. FACHB-1355
ATCTCGTTTGTCCGGCAGAATTTGAAGTAGGCGAACACGCGAAAGTTGCGCTCTTGAGTTTGACCGAAGGAGAAGACAAACCCCTCAAATATCCGGTGATGTTTCAAGAAGCAGATTGTTTGTTAATCACCAAAATGGACTTAGCACCCCATCTTGATGTTGACGTGAATCAAATTGTGGCAAATGTGCGCCAAATGAATTCCCACGTCACCATCATTCCCGTCTCTGCCAAAACAGGAGAGGGATTAGAAACTTGGTTTGATTGGGTACGCTCTCAACTCGATCGATCCTCAACCACCAAACATCAACTATCCACTGTTCATTAACAACTTATCCGCACAATCCCTTGATGTGCGATCGAACATTTCTACTCATCTGCGTTCCGAAGCGTTCATCTGCGGTAAAAAATCTCTAAAATCTACTTCTCGGAGGAGCTAACACTATTAGGCTGATTGCCAAAGTTGTCAATTTTAGAGATAAAACCGCAGATTAACGCAGATTAACGCAGATAAAATCTACTTTGGCAACAGGTCTATTTGTGACAAAGCCAAAAAATTAAAGCTCAAAAGCTGTAAATAGGCCAACTGAGGAATTTTGTAACAAAAATAACAAAGCGGTGATACCTTTATTTGCTACACATATTCAACCGCTCTGAAAACTCGCCCACAATCTCTCCTATAGGAGATGCTATGAGAGTGCGATCGCCCCTTTCCTTCTGCATCCTTTTTCTTGTTACTTTCACCATTATTGTAGGTTGCGTCAACCCTGCCACCTATATTAAAACAACCACCGAAACCGATACCAGTTCCTCAGCAGTTGCCGGTGCCGTCCGTCTGGGATTCAGCGCGTGGCCCGGTTGGTTTCCTTGGCAAGTGGCGCAAGAACAAAAAATTTTTCAAGCAAATAACGTCCCGGTAGACCTCAAATGGTTTGATGGATATTTGGAATCAATTAGCACCCTAACCGCAGGACAAATAGATGCCAATAGTCAAACTTTAGGAGATACGGTTAATTCCGTATCGGGTGGCGCAGACCAAGTGATTGTGCTGGTGAACGATAACTCCACCGGCAACGATAAAGTTATCGTCCGAGATGGCATTAATTCAATTGCCGATTTAAAAGGGAAAAAAGTAGCCGCAGAAGAAGGTACGGTCGATCATTTTCTCCTTTTGTTAGGTCTGAAAAAAGCAGGGTTATCGCCGCAAGATATTCAGTTCGTACCGCTAGAAACAGGTAAAGCAGCGGCAGCATTTGTCGCGGGACAAGTCGATGCAACGGCGGTGTTCGCTCCCTTTACCACGCAAGCATTAAAGCGTGAGGGTAGTAAGGAATTGTTTAGTTCCAAGGACTTTCCGGGAGCGATTTCGGATCACCTCGTTGTGACGCGCAAATTTGTAGAACAATATCCCGATCGAGTACAGGCATTGGTTGATTCCTGGTTTGCCACATTGGAATATATGAAGGCAAATCCAGATAAAGCTTATGAAATTATGGCGAAACGAGCGGGCGTTTCTGTGGAAGAATACAAGCAATACGCTGATGGCACGCAGATATTTACAATTGAGGAAAATATTAAAGCATTTCAACCAGGGAGCGATTTGACTTCGTTACAGTTTGCCGCTCAGGAAATGAGTAAATTTCTCAAAGAAGTGGGGTTATCAAAAACGCAACCGGATCTGAGCAAGTTATTTGACGATCGCTTTGTGCAAGCTTACATGAAGGGGCTAGGAAAAAGGGGCTAGGAAAAAGGGGCTAGGGGTTAGGGAAGAAAGAATAGAGAATAGGGAAAATCCAAAATCTAAAATCTAAAATTCTATGAGCCAAGAACCAGGATCGATTAGAGATTTCATCCGAGCTAAAAAGCTCAATCCGACTGTTTTCTGGCAACTCGCCGAAGACATTCCCAAACCTCTCAATACCGCGTTGGTAATTACTTCCATAGCCGCTCCCCTGCTGCTGTGGTGGTTGGTAACTGCATTTGGCAACATCGACCCCAAATTTTTACCCTCACCCGGTAAAGTGCTGGAGGCGTTCGGACGTTTGTGGAGTACTCGCGAACTCCTCAAGGATACCGTAGCGAGTTTGTGGCGCGTCGGTGTCGGATTTATTTTTGCAGCAACGCTTTCCATCCCCGTTGGCGTGTTAATGGGCAGTTTTGCCAGTATTCGCGCTTTGCTGGAACCGCTTTTCGGCTTAATGCGCTATATGCCTGCGCCTGCCTTTATTCCTCTGCTAATTCTGTACCTGGGAATAGGAGAGGAACCGAAAATTACCCTCATCTTTATTGGAGTTTTCTTCTTCAACTCCTTAATGGTGATGGATACTGTAAAGTTTGTATCAAAAGATTTGATTGAAGCGACTTATATTTTAGGAGGCGATCGCAAACAAGCCCTGCTTCAGGTCATTTTTCCGCACGTCTTGCCGGGAATCATCGATGCTTGCCGCATCAACTTGGCAGCGGCATGGCAGTTAGTCATTGTCTCGGAACTAATTGCCGCAACCGAAGGTTTAGGTCGTCGCATTAGCGTGGCGGGTCGATTTCTGAGGACTGATGAAATTTTTGTCGGGCTAATCGTTATCGGCGTCATTGGATTGTTCTTCGATTTGCTATTCCAGTATCTGTTAAGAGTTTCTTGCAAATGGTCTAGCCAAAAACGTTAATTTTTCAGGGATTATTCAATCACCAATTATCAAATTAAGGAGATTTAAACCATGTATCTGCAAATCAACAACCTGCACAAACACTTTGAGACAAAAAACGGCACGTTAGTTGTCCTCAAAGATATTAACATGACGATTAAAGAGGGCGAATTTATCTGCGCCGTGGGAGCATCCGGTTCGGGTAAATCTACCCTGTTGCGACAAATTGCCGGACTGGATATGCCCACATCTGGGGAAGTCAGAATTGATGGAGAAGTTGTCACTGGGCCAGGGCCAGACCGAGGTATGGTATTTCAGCACTATACGCTTTACCCTTGGATGAGTGTGCAGGAAAATACCGAGTTTGGACTCAAGCTTCAAGGCGTACCGAAGAAGATCCGACGCGAGCAAGCTAGCTATTATTTAAATGTGGTAGGTTTGACTAATTTTGCTAACTCCTTGCCAAAGGAATTATCGGGTGGGATGAAGCAACGGGTGGCAATTGCTCGCGCTCTTGTTTCGGAACCGAAAGTATTATTAATGGATGAACCTTTCGGTGCGTTGGATATCCATACTAAAGAGTCGATGCACGAATTTATGTTAGACCTTTGGCAGCGCACCAATATTACAATTTTCATGATTACTCATGATGTAGAAGAAGCGGTATTTTTAGCTAACCGCATCTATGCGCTGGGTTCTCGTCCCGGTACAGTCAGAAAAGAAATTAAGGTTAAATTACCCGATCGCACTCACACCGTTAAGCGCCACTCCATCTTCCACGACTACCGGGACGAGCTGATGGAACTGCTGCGGAGACACGGACAGGAAGCTCTAGCAGCAGCATGAGTGCGAATTCTGCTAATCTAGTAGTCCGCCAAGCTATTTTTGAGGGGTTTCTCAAGGAGGACAACCCATCAAAATTAATTTGGCGGACTACTAACGATTTGAAACTGCTAAACCTGTCGAAAACTTGAACTACTATTCTCAACAACGGGACGCCTTCTCAATTAATTACCTCAATGACTTGCGCGGGGAGATTCTGGCGTGTCCTTATTTTGCTACTAATAACCTCAACCGCGATTTTGTTGGTACTAAAGGGTTTTCGGTGGTGTTTCACCGATCGCACATTGGGGAAGTCGAACAGCGGTTTCCCTTCTTCAAACCTTATCTAGACCGGGCGTTACAGCCTACGTGTAACGCTTTTTACCTCAATCCCCTACTGCTCAAGGAAGGTTCTCGCGTCGATCCGCATATCGATCGCTCATTGCGATCGTACTGCAAAGCGATCGATCCTCCGATGGTTGTCAGCGTGCTTTACGTGCAAGTACCACCCCATTTGGAAGGTGGAGAATTAGTGTTGCGAAATTACAAACAGCAAGTCGGACAAATTAAACCGCAGGTTAACACGCTAGTGTATTTTCAGGGAGATTTAACTCATTCTGTGAATGCGGTGAAAACTACTGGAACTCGTCTGAGTTTAGTTTGCGAACAATACAGTTTGAGCGAAACCGAACTAGAAGAAATTCCAGCATTTACAGTCGAGTCTAGGGCGATGAAGGCGAAAAAGAAGTAGGTTAACAGTTAGGACTAAAGATTTAGACGCTCTGCGTAAGTCCTACTGAAATTTCTAATTACAATCCACTCATAATTATGCCATCCTTCGCTCGCATATAAAGAACTGGTGTAGCAAAGTCGGGTTTATCCAGTCCAACATTAATAGAAATGGCATTGCGAGTTTTTTGAATGGCTGTATCTACAGGCAAACCTAGCGCTAAGTACCGATAGAAATAGTCAGCAAAAAGCTTGGCTGTGCTGTCGAGGATAGAATATTTCATGGCTACTACTGCGGGGATACCGCGCCGGACTAAGTTAGGTGATAAACCTGCAAATGCTTGATTGGAAGACAGTTCTGCACCTTGACAGGAATTTAGCACAGCTAAACCTAAATTGCGGTTGCCTAAAAACAAGTTGGCGAAACCTACTTCATCTAATAATTTAGAATTCTTGTTTTCATCTACGAGGGCAATAAAGCCTTTATTGTCCTTAAATTCACCATGACCGATGAAGTGAAAAATATTGTAAGGCTTTTCAGACAATTTTTGGTCAATGTTGCGAATTGTGGCTTCTTGCAGCACATCTAATT
The DNA here is from genome assembly GCF_014748295.1 of Planktothrix sp. FACHB-1355. Lineage (NCBI taxonomy): Bacteria > Bacillati > Cyanobacteriota > Cyanophyceae > Oscillatoriales > Microcoleaceae > Planktothrix > Planktothrix sp. FACHB-1355. Next base: position 4,784 of record NZ_JACJUP010000238.1, read on the forward strand.
CAATCTCGCCTGCATTGATGTGTTTTTCTAGGGCTTCGCGGATGAGACGTTCTTCGCCAGCAGCATCTAATTTGGTTAAGTTAGTAGGACTGGAAATGACTAACAGGATTTTTAGCGGTTTGCTGGCGGCTTTGGCTTTGAGGTCGCGCTTTTCTAGGCGAACGTCAATATAACGGGAGAGTACGGTTTGGGTGTTATTCCCTAGAAAGGTGTTAGTACTTTCATCGTAGAGAAATTCCCAAGGTAGGGCGGCTAGTTCTGGAGATTCAAAAGTTAAGCGCAGGCGCACGTTGTCTCCATGAGCATTTGCGCCTGCTATTGTAGCTCTTAAATGGCTGTGAATTTTTGGGGGGAAAAGTGCTTGGTAGAGTTCGCCGCCTAATGCTTTGAGTAAATCGGTATCTGTTTGTCGAGATTCAATTAGTTTTAATGTAAGCTTTATTCTGTTCATCTCCAAGCGCAATTCGCCCGAATCGTCACCTTGATCTGAGGAAGCGCGAATTTTCTTGTCTGCTGTCACTAATAGTTGAAAATCGAGGTAATTCATGGTAAGTTTAGGTTGTAGGTTTTGACGGTTTAAAGATTCATCTCTCTCTTGGGAGAGTTCTTGTTGTAAAGGTGTAACGCGGGGGGTGAGTTCCTGTTCTCTTCCAGAAACTTGCAGATTGACATCATCGATTAATCTTCGGACATCTACTTCGTCATAGCTATTTTCGCACTCAATTTTATACCGACCAGCATCTAAGCGCTTCTTCAGTTTATCCAGAGGGTAGGAATAAGGTTCCTGACTGCCTTTGCAACTGTTGCAGTTACAGGGAACCAGGGTGTTATATTGCAATCGTTCGTAAGATTGGTGGATTTTTTCTAGTTCGTGGGTGACGACTGCTAACAGTTCTTTTTTGCGGTTTCCTGATACGCGAATTTTAATTTCTCGTTGATTGTAGTTTTCGATGACTTCGGCGCGAGTTTGGTCTTTGTTGAGGATAACGCCGCTTCGCCAAACCAGCTTTTGTTGTTCAATCCAAGGGTGGGTTTCTACAATAAAACGGGTGAGGATGCCTTTAGGCATGAACTCGTATTCGTAGCGCAAAATTAGGTTGTTGGTTTCATCCCAATTATACTCATGTTGGTTGATATCGAGTAGTTGAGGGGCAATGTAGGTGTTGGGAGAATTGGGAATTGGGTAGCAAAGTTTGAACCGCATCATTAGATGCAGCAATTCATCTCGCATATCGGCATATTCGTTTTCATGCCAAATATCTTCGAGGTCATTCTGTGTGAAACGGCCCAGATTTTCCTTTACTTTTTTATTGTCCAACACTTTGTAAACCGCAGTTGTGCCCCATTCCGGTTTGAGGATGATGGTATTTTTTAGTACAGGGTCTTTTTGGAAGTGGAGGCAAACGCCAAGGTCATGCAAATATTGACTCAACCGCAGCATATCTTTGCTGTCAGTTAATTTATTGTGTCGGCAAATAGTGCGGTATTCTTCCAGGCTAATGTAGTTGCGGGAATCGTTTTCTAGGGCAGAACGAACTCTTACCCAGAGTTTTGGTAAAGGTGTACCGACGTGGGGAAGATTACTGATGTAAAGCTGAATATTTTTCTTTATTTCTGATAGACCGCGATTGGTGGCTAAGTTGGTTGGCAGTGCTTCTTTTAGGTTAGTGAATTCTCCGCGCAACTGGCGCACGTCGATCTCGCATTTCCGGTCTTGTTTTTCATTTTCGATGATGATAACGGGGCTATTATTGCTTAACAATTCGACGACTTTGAGCCACCAATAAAAGTCTGTGTTTTCCTTGCGACTGTCTGCAACTAAGGCATAAAGAGAACGTTCGGTAAGGAAAAATTGGTGAGTTTGGTGGTAAATTTCCTGTCCGCCAAAGTCCCAGATATTGACGCGAAAATTTTGTCCGTTGTGTGGGAAATCCCATCGCAGTACGTCAATACCTTCGGTTGATTTCTCCTCTGGTTGGAGTTCGTAAGCTTCGTCTTCAATTTTCTTGGCTAAAGAGGTTTTACCTGCTCCCCCTTCACCGATAATCAAGAATTTTGCTTCGTAGAAAGGTTCGGTTTCTTTTGGGTCTTGTGTCCGGAAATAGAAATCGAGGATTTCTTTTGCATTCCCTGAAGCCAAAATTTCCGGTGGAATAGGGACTGGATTGCCTCTGAGGTAGAGGGATTGCAGATTGGTCAGTTGACAGATTTCTGCTGGCAGTTGGCTCAGTTGATTGTCGCTGAGGTCGAGGGATTGCAGATTGGTCAGTTGACCGAATTCTGCTGGCAGTTGGCTCAGTTGATTGTTGTAGAGGTTGAGGGTTTGCAGATTGGTCAGTTGACAGATTTCTGCTGGCAGTTGGCTCAGTTGATTGCTGCTGAGGTCGAGGGATTGCAGATTGGTCAGTTGA
>NZ_JACJUP010000239.1:0-7187 GCF_014748295.1 Planktothrix sp. FACHB-1355
ACCTATTCCTCAACCAACTACTGAATGCGAATATGTAGAAGTGGCAGCAGTTGTGGGATAATAAAGGATTTGGGATATCTTTGGAAAAGTGCGTTGGCGTAGCCTGCGCGTAGCCCATATCGCCTTTCCTTAAATAGCTTTACCTCTCCCCCAGCGTGTAAGGAGAGGCGATCGAGTTATTGTTCGCAACACCGGATTGAGATAAAAAGGAATTAATGGGGTAGATTAGGGGACGATAAATGCCCTGATAATTTTGAAAAATACCTGGAATGGGTGAGTCGCCAGATTTAAAAGTTTGTTGATAATTATATAGTATTGTGTTTGCCTCTAATAACCTCGACTGCTTGTTTTGACAAGAGGTTTACTTAGAGACGAGCGTGCTTTTTATTAGTATTACTAGCCATACCTTGCACTCAATATTCAAGGATAACAGTATGCTCGGAGTTGAAACGATCGCTTTAGAAGCAGCCAAAAACTTAGCTGGAATATTTGTCAAAAACGCTTGGGAAACAGGAGGTAAAATTTTAGGGCAATTGGGCGAAACTGTGGATAAAAAAGTTCAAAATCTAATATTTACAGCTTCCAAACAATACGTCCAAAACTACAGCGATCGCCACGGCATCTTAAAAGTATTGGGTATGCGCGAACCTGTCGCATTGGAATCAGTATATACCGCCGTTCAGTTTTTGGATAAGTGGGATATCCGCCGTTTTGAATCAATTGAAAACTTAGAAATATCTTACCGAGAAACCCGAAGTTTTCAACCGAAAAATTGCCTGAAGCGAGACGGACTGAAAGTTGCTAACGAGAAGCAATACTTAATGGTACTCGGTGGCCCTGGCGCGGGTAAATCTACCTTTTTGCGGAAGCTGGGACTGGAAGTCTTAAAAGGCTTTCAAGGAGGATTTGAGCATGAGTGTATCCCCGTTTTTATCGAGTTGAAAGGATTTAGATCCGAAAATATGGATGTGCAAAAATCGATTGTTGAAGAGTTTCGTCTTTGCGACTTTCCCAACCCAGAAGAATCAACGACAAAATTACTAGAGCAAGGAAAGCTGTTAATTTTGCTGGATGGGTTGGATGAAGTGCCAGCTAAAGTGATGAATGAGACGATCGGCCAAATTCAAAACTTTGTCGATCTCTACAAGAATAATCGGTTTATTATTTCTTGCAGAACGGCTGCATACCGACAAAACTTTCGCCGCTTTACTGATGTGGCAATGGCAGAGTTTGACAATGCCCAAATTAAACAATTTATTGGCAATTGGTTTCATTCGGAACTCGATAAAAAATTAGGCACTGCCCAAAAGTGCTGGCAACTACTCCAAAAACGAGAAAATGCGGCAGCTAAAGAATTAGCTCAGACTCCTTTGTTGCTAACTTTGCTGTGTCTGGTTTACGATCGTTCGCAAAACTTTCCGGCTAATCGCAGTATTCTTTACCGCAAAGCTCTGAGAGTTTTGTTAGAAGAATGGGCGGCGGAAAAGCGGATTTTGCAGGATGAAATTTATCAAGGAATGAGGACGGAGTTAGAAGAGATTTTACTAGCGGAAATTGCCCATATAGGGTTTGAGGCAGATCGACTGTTTTTTTCGCAGCAGGAGGTTGTTAGTCAAATCAAGGCTTTCTTGGCTAGTAATTTGAATGCACCGAAGCATTTAGATGGTGAAGGAGTTTTGAAGGCGATCGCAGTTCAACAAGGAATCCTGGTAGAAAGAGCAGAGGATGTGTTTTCATTTTCCCATTTAACGCTTCAGGAATATTTAACCGCTCAATACATTACCGACCATTACCAAATCCCGAAGTTAGTCGCCGAACACCTGAACGATAAACGTTGGCAAGAAGTATTTTTGCTAGTAACGGGACTGATGCGCGGCGGGGCAGATGAGTTGCTGTTAATGATGGAAAAGGAAGCGCAAAAGCATATCAATACTCCTAAATTACAAGGTCTACTTAATTGGTCAAACCAGGTGACAGAAGGGACGGAAGGAAACTTTAAACCAGCTGCTAAACGAACCACTGCTTTGTTCTTAGCTTTGGGTCGCGATCGCGCTCACGAACTCGCCAGCATTCTCAGTCCAAATCTCGGTCGTATCCTCGAAATAACTCGCGTTCTCGATCTTGCTCGTGCTGTTAATCCTAACTTAGAACGCACTCTTAATTCTACCCGTACTCCTTGCCGTCCCGCCACTCACACCCGCGCCTTCTCCCGCGCCCTCACACGCGCTCTCGCTCAAGAATTGCAGGATATCAAAATTTTCAAAGATGTAAATTTTACCGTCCTAATTGCTCGACTAGAAGTGCTGAAAGCGAAAGCTCCGGGTATTGATCGATCTGACAACGTGCATCAAGGATTCAACAATCGCGTCTCTCAAACCTGGTTAAATGCTCTTAAGATTAAGCCCGAACTAATTTGCTTATGCTGTCAAGAATTACAGGCTCTCGAAGATTACCTCTATGCCAATTTGCTGATAGTAAAGTGCAAACAAGCCGCAGTGCGGATGTCCCCAAAAATTTGGGAAGCAATTGAGGCGCGAATGTTACTGGGTAATTGTCAAGATTGAATAATTTCACGCAAACGAAGCCAAGCAATCTGGGCAATTTCTTGCAAAGCTGTTTGTATTTCTGCATCCTTGGGGTTTTCTAATCTTTGAGAAAAAGCATTGAGGATGCTTTGTTTAGTATGATTTTTCACGGCGATGATAAATGGAAAACCAAACTTTTTCTTGTATCTTTGGTTGAGGGAATGAAAGCGATCGAACTCTTCACCACTTAACCGATCCAATCCAGCACCAGCTTGTTCTTGCACGGAAGATTCACTCATTCTAAGTTTACTTCCCAAATCCGGATGCGATCGAATTAGTTCCAACTGTTCCTCCAAACTTGCATTTCGCACCACTCCCACCATCGCCTGATGTAAAGATGACAAATCTGCAAAAGGTCGCTTACGATAAACTTTTTCAGCTACCCAAGGCGAATCCTCAAAAATTCCACCTAAAACTTCGATAAAATCTTGCTGACTCAGTTGATTAATCTCAGCTATTTGATACCTCATCAGTCTATTATCTCCCCTCCAAAAATTCTAATCAACATCTGTGTTCATCTGCGTTCATCTGCTGATATCTGTGGTTAAACCTAAATCCTATTAACTCCCGCGATAAGTACTATACGACCAAGGCGACACCAACAAAGGTACGTGATAATGCGCGTGAATATCCGCAATCCCAAAACGCACCGGAACGCGATCGAGAAAATGTGGTTGAGGCGTTTTAATTGACTGTGCGGTAAAGTATTTTCCCACATCAAATATCAACTCGTAAACACCCACCTCTAATTCACCCTCAGAAAGTAATGGTGCATCAATACGTCCATCTTGATTTGTATGCACTATTTTAAGTAACTTTCTACCATCATTCTGCGGGGTAAGAAACCACAATTCTATTTCCATATTTGCAGCGGGAATACCTTGCGCTGTGTCGAGTACGTGGGTGGTGAGTTTACCTGGCATTCTTGATTAGTCTCTGGTTAGTTTTAATTTAATCATTCCGTAGGGAGGACGCGGATCGCAATAAGATTTGATTTTTTCGTTATCTTCAGAAACAAATGCGCTATCCCAAAGACGATTTTGGGCGGTGAAGGAAACTTCTGTCATTTGGGGGAAACGATTTAACAATCTAGTTCCCATTTCGTGGATGAGATGCTGAATCGATTTGCTGACAAATTCATGGAAGACAACTTGCACCAAATCGCGCACTTGTTCGGGTGCGATGTATTGGGATAAGTCGGGGTTGATTGCATTCCCCGCATCGGTGTATTTCCAGAAGACATCCAGATAGATGAATAGGGGGCGATCGATCCGTTCGGGTAATGTGGTATAGTTGTCGCGATCGAAACTGGCAAAGGAACTTCCGGTAATCTTAATTAACTGCAATCCCACTCGTCCGCATTCGTGAGATACTATTTTTATGTTATCGTCATCTCGGTCAATATAAAGAGTTGCGATCGCACTATCGTCATGCAGCCTACTAAACAAAACATTGCTATCTACAAAACTACCATCTTGCGGAACTGATGCCGCTATAAACGGTTGTTCCTTTCCCGTTATCCGCAGGGAAGACATTTGGGGATAAGTTGCCAAAAATTGCTGACCGAGAAAATAGAGGAAACCTTCTAGGGTAGAATCATTGTATGCGATCGCATTTTGCAAAACAAAGTTTTTCATCGTATCCGTAGCGACCACATTTCGATTATCCCCCTCCGTGTAAGCTAGCAGAAAATTATTGCCAAATACCTCCACGCCAACATCGACAGCAAACAGAATATTTTCTTTGCCAGCAAACGCCGACTCAGGTATTTTTGTCAATCCCAACATCGGTTTACCGTAAGTGCGATAAACCGTAACTTCTTCTTTACCGTAGCTGATTTCGTAGTTCATATCGATTTGAGATTTTGGATTGATAATATTAAAAAGCCTCGCTCTTTAAAATCCCAAAAGATTGTACCAAACAACTGTAACAAAAATCACAAAAAGAGGAAGTTGCCATGACTACAGTTTACCCCCGCGATATGGTCGGTTACGGTGCGAATCCACCGCACCCAAAATGGCCGGGAGATGCCCGAATCGCTTTACAAATCGTCATGAATTATGAGGAAGGTTCGGAATATTCTATCCCGGATGGCGATAACCACTCGGAAACTTATTTGTGGGAAGTTCCCGGCGCGTCGATGGGGCCAGGAAATCGGGATTTAATCGTGGAATCGGTGTACGAATATGGCAGTCGATCGGGGTTTTGGCGGTTGATGCGGCTGTTTGCAGAACGCGACATCAAAATTACCGTTTTTGGTGCTGCATTGGCCTTGGAGCGCAATCCAGAAGCGGCAGACGCTATTGTTGGGGCTGGATACGATATCTGCTGTCACGGTTGGCGCTGGATCGGCTATCACTTATTAAGTGAAGAGGAGGAACGGGAACATATTCAGCGTGCGATTAAATCGCTGGAAAAAACCACTGGTAGCCGTCCGTTGGGGTGGTATTGTCGTTACGCACCGAGTTTAAATACGCGCAATTTAATCGTAGAAGAAGGTGGTTTTCTTTACGATTCAGATGCGTACAATGATGATTTGCCTTATTGGGTGGAAGTGGAAGGAAAACCCCATCTCGTGATACCTTACACTCTCGATAATAATGATATGAAATTTTCGGTTGCGCCCGGATTTAATAGCGGCGATGACTTTTTTACTTATCTCAAGGATGCTTTCGATGTGCTTTATAAAGAAGGCGAAGTAGCACCGAAGATGATGTCTGTGGGATTGCATACCAGGCTGGCGGGACGACCGGGACGAACGGCTGCACTGGCGCGATTTTTAGACTATGTGCAAAAGCACGAAAAAGTTTGGATTTGTCGCCGGATTGATATTGCGGAACATTGGATTAAAAATCATCCATACCAGCCAAAATAATTGCGATCGTACAGGGTTGGGTTTCCCTATCGCTCAACCCAACCTACAATTATAAGATTGGGCTAAAGGTTGGGGTATCTTTCTACTATTTTGAATTGTTGCCAGAGGCGCGTTGTTGAATTCGCCTCTGCTTGAGTGTTGGCGATCGCCAAAATTTGTTGTTCGTATTCAGTCGCTTTATCGTATTCACCGAGATAACGATAAGCTGTCACCAAATTTTGCAAACAAATCGCTTCACCTTGGCGGTTTTTCACTTCCCTTTGGATGGCTAAACTTTGGTTGTAGTAATCAATTGCTTTGCGATAATCTCCCAGCGAATAGTAAACAGTTCCAATATTTCCTAAAGCGTCCGCTTCTTCTTGGCGGTGTTTAATTTGACGTGCGATCGCTAAATTCTGCTGAAGGTATTGAATTGCTTTTTCCCGCTCTTCGAGCAGAAAATAAGCATATCCAATATTTCCCAAAGCTTGCGCCTCGCCGAGACGGTTTTTGATTTCTCGATAGATTGTGAGCGCTTTTTGCCAAGAGTTTAAAGCTGCCTCGTATTGGCGGTTTTTTTGTGCTTGTGCAAAACCTTGTTGTTGCAATCTATCTGCTTCTGCTTGGCGATCGCGTCCTGTTTCAGCCTCGACTTGGCTTGCCAAAGATGAGGCTGAAAAATTGCAGAGCAAAGGGAGTTGAACAGAAATTAGGAGAGGAATGAAGGCGAGGATTTTAATTGGCGATCGCACGAGCATTGGCATAATATTGAGCTACACCAATAATGTCTTATGCAAAGACAATTAAGTTCCCACCTCAGCAACTACTGTTTTGATTTTTTATAAGCTGCCCACCCACCAAAATTAGAAACATCAGGCCATTGATATTGTTCCGCTAACTCTCGCGGGTACAGCATAGCAGTAACTTCTTCCCCATCAGACAAAACTACCTTTCCTGCATACAAGTTAGGTGGTTCTGTAGAAAGTAAATAATCGTATTGTTCCGCCGTCAATTCGTACACTTCACCTGCAATAGCAATGCCTCCTTCTTCCACCTCATAAACACCGGGATGCCAATCTTTTTCTACAGCGTGCATCCGGTATTTTGGCAACGTAACTGCTTCCTTGATAAACTTGGCAGATTGCAAATTTTGGTGATCGGGTTGACCCCGCAGCGCCGAACCGCAAATAAAGAACAGTTTTGATTCCATTTAACTTTCATCCTTTCTTTCGCTTTCTATAATTAATATCATTTTTTTGGTGATTTCGGGTCTAATATCCTGTAAGGACACGGCATAATTAAAATTTTCGTATGACCGACATCTTGATGATGCCGTTTACCTAAAAATGTTCAGATTGAACATTTGCATCATAATTTCCAAAGGCTTCCATACCTTGCCCGTAACTCTGCGTTAAAATTTTATAATCAATTACCAGTTTTAGCTATGACGGTAAATTCTGTTATCTACGTAAATCAAGAACGGCTAAACAACAGCATCTCTCGTTTGGCAGAAATCGGGAAACTACCCGATGGAGGAGTGCGCCGCATTGCTTACAGCCCAGAAGATTTGCAAGCCCGCGAATTAGTGAAAAGATGGATGACAGAAGCAGGGATGAACGTGCGAATTGATGCGGCTGGTAACATGATTGGCACTTATCCCGGACAAGTGGAAAAAGCACCAGTTTTGGCAACAGGTTCCCACATAGACACCGTTCCATCAGGGGGAATATATGATGGAACGCTGGGTG
>NZ_JACJUP010000024.1:0-16777 GCF_014748295.1 Planktothrix sp. FACHB-1355
TATGTCTTTGGATGTAGGTATTATGCGAAGGGCAGTAAAACTTAATCTGCGAACATACTGCTAAACTCCTTAATATTTCTTATTAGTTCCGGCTGTGGTTCTCATAATTTTGTCATCAGTTTTGCAAAAAACTGGAAAACTGTTGCAAAATCAAAGGAACACAAGAGGAATACCTACTGCCAAAACAAAGCTAACTTTGTTTTTGAGCTTGGGGCTTAATACTGAGGTAGCAGTCGTAAGCTAACGGCTCAGCCAGAGGATAAGCTTGTAATGGCAGACACACAACCGCACAAATGGTAATCCAGGCGGCTAAGAAGGGAGTTAAGTTGTAAAAAGCTAGTTTTTGTAATTTTAGCGGATATTTTCACGAAACTGATGCACAGGACCAAATTATGGGAAAACTTAAGAGAGATAGAAGTGTGTCCGCTCTATCGCCAGAAAAATTTCATAGCGTCGTAAAGCACTAAACCTATGACAGACTCACAGCGCCCCCCCATGCCACCTCCACCCGGTTCTCGTGGGATGCCACCGGGGATGCCACCCGGGCCACCACCTGCTAGACGAATGCCAGGACCGGAAACATCTGCGGGAGCAACTCAGCGACCAACAGAAGAAACTGTAGCCATGCCCAACACCGCTCGCACGGGTATGCCACCTACAACTTCTCGGCCTCCGAGTACAGGGGCACCACCGACTGTGGCAAGGACTCCGGGTGCAGCTCCACCACCGCCCTTCCCAACAGCCGCAGGCGCACCACCAGCGCCTCCTGCTGCGCCGTCTGCTCCGCCAAGACAGCAGCCTCCCGCTCCACCTGCTGCTGCACCCGCAGCACCGCCAGCATCCGCTGGCGGACGGACACCAGGGGGGAGTAACGGTCGATCGCCAGGGCAGCCAACTCTAGCAGAAGTTGTCAGGTATGCTTTTGACAACGGCATCTCTGATATCCACGTCGGTGTAGGCGAAGCACCGCGCTTTCGCAAGCGCGGCGACATCATTCTCGCGGAATACCCCGAAGTCGATTACCCAACTTTTATGAGTTGGATGCAGGAGGTGATGAGCGACGAGGAAATTCAAAAATTTGAAGAACATCTGGACTTTGATGGAGTAACGCAGTACGAATTCTCGCGGGCCCGCATCAACGTTTTCGGTACTATGAGAGGCCCAGCGATGGTGATGCGCTTGATTCCAAACAATATCTTGAGCATGGAGCAATTAAACTTGCCTCCAGTGTTTAAAGATATTTGCCATTACCACAAGGGTCTAATCTTGGTGACGGGGCCAACAGGTTCTGGTAAGTCCACAACGATGGCGGCCATGATCGATTACATTAACAAGAATATGGCCAAGCACATCATCACTATCGAAGACCCCATAGAATTTGTCCACGTCAGTCGCAAATCTCTAATTAAGCACCGGGAGGTAGGACAGCATACCCGAAAATTTGATAACGCATTGAAAGCGGCTTTGCGGGAAGACCCGGATTTGATTCTGGTAGGGGAAATGCGGGATAAAGAAACCGTTAACACGGCGCTTAAAGCTGCACAAACGGGTCACTTAGTAGCAGGGACGCTACATACCAACAGTGCTGTAAAAACAATTGAACGGATTCTCAACCTATACTCGGCAGAAGAACAGAATTCCATGAAAGTGGCGATCGCCGAATCCCTGGTAGCCGTAGTTGCTCAGGGTTTGTGTAAAACCACCGATGGCAAGCGTGCAGCTTACCACGACATTCTGATCAACACAGATGCGATCAAAGAGTACATCATCCAGGGCAAATATGAGGAAATCACTGGAGTTATGCTCAAATCTAAATTTGACGGTATGCAGACGATGAACCAAGCTCTTTTGGCTCTCTATCAGGAAGGCCGGATCACGGAAGAGGAAGCTTTGGAAAGGTCTCCGACCCCGAACGAAATGGCTCAATTCCTGCGGGGACGGGTCTAATTTTTGTATTTGCTGGCGTTCTCAGGAGGATTCCTAAGAACGCTCTTTTTCTTGTCCTTTGTTTGTTGCCGATCTCATTGCTAGGCACCAACGACCGCTAACTAATGACCGATAATTGATGACCAATGACCGCTGACAAAGGGCAACTTTTTAAAGGGATTGCGCTTTTTACACCAGGAGGAGATCTCATTTACTGCATCGATCCAAACAAGCAGAATCGATGGCATCTGCATTTATGTGCCGGATTGCAAGAAATTTTGGGCTTAACAGAACCACCCCACTTTTTAGTACCTTGCTATACAGCGACTATAGACAGATGGATAGATCCTCGCAACAAGCAAGTGCGTATTTCTGCCGAAGCTTATCCAGCGGTTTTACGGTATCAATCACTTCTGAATGCTGTGTTTGAAACCGGGGAATTGCTTTGGCAGACTGCGCCTTGGCATGAAGACTTGTGCGATCCGATGGTGTTGGGAACTTATCGCGATCGATTTCCGCAGCTGTGGGAAGAACACGATCTAGTGGTACGGTTTGAAAATAGCCTTCTTCATCCCAGTTTCCAGCCAGAACTGTACTCCCCCTTACCTAAGTCGCCAGAAGCTCAAGGATACGTACTGCGTCTGTTTGTTTCCGGTCACAACAGCACTACAGAAAGAATTCTGCAAACTTTACATAAGCTTCTAGAGCAATCTCTATACCAGCCTTACACTTTAAAAGTTATTGATGTTTTTAAGCATCCAGAACAAGCAGAAGCTGACCAGATTTCTGCCACACCCACTCTGGTTAAGGTTTGGCCTCGACCGATACGACGAATTGTCGGTGAAATAGAGGATATAGACAGAATAATGTGGCTGTTAGTTTCTAAAGATACTCTTAGGTAGCAGGAACGCAGACATCTGGCGCACACAAGCCGGGAAAATGAAGGGTGGTGACATTAAGAGTATCCAGTTCCACACGACGGATAACATGGTTGTTCGTATCGGCAATAAAAAGATGTGTTGCGATCGCACTTAGACCGGATGGTTCAAAAAAGCTACAATCTAGACCTTGACCATCTTTCAACTCCTGTTTACCATCGCCTAGCATCGTTAGACACTTGCCAGTGTGAGGGTCAACTCGCTTAATTTTGTGGTTATAAGTATCGGCTACCCAAAGGTAATCTGGTGCATATTCTACACCCAGACAATGCTGTAGTCTTACTTTCGATCCAATGCCATCCTCATCCCCAAAACCGAATAATTCCCCACTACCGCAGACAGTTCTCACTTTATCTATGTCTCCGAGTCCGACAGCACGAATCGAGCTGATTTCGCTATCGGCGATATATAATTCTCTTCCATCTGTACTAATCCCGCTCGGTTGCGAAAAAGCGGACTCTTGACGAGCGCCATCAACGCAAGATTCTGCACCCGTACCAGCATAAGTTTGCACAATACCTGTGTCCAGACCCATTTCCCAAACCTGGTGAGAGCCAGCCATTGCAATGAAAAGGCTATTAGCCAGTTTGAGCAAATCCCAAGGGGAATTCAAGGGAGTTTCCAAACCAACTCCGCTGTGAGGCCGAATATTATGGCTTTGTTCGCCTGTGCCTGCGATAGTTTCAACTGTTTGGCTTTGAAAATCAATCCGACGCAAAGTATGATTTTCCGTATCGGCAACGTAGAGAATCCGATTTTCTTCATCAAAAGCCATTCCTTGGGGGCCAAAAAACTGAGCTTCGCTAAAGGAACCATCGCTTAAACCTGGTTTTCCCGTACCGATTAGATGTAGCACTTCTCCATCTAAAGTACTTACAACGATGCGATGATGGCCGGAGTCTGCGATAAATAACCACTGACCGCCAATCCCGTTTTCGCTTGCCAAAACTTTGCCGGGAAAAGCCAGGGGTGCGGTTAATCGTTGTCGCTGTTTTTCTAAAGCCACAGTAATTTCTTGAAAATTAATAGTTCCTTTCTGTTGGTGTGCCTGAATTAACTGTGAAATCAGGTCGTCTAGTGTTTCCCGATGACCTTCACCGGATACGCTACCAACACAGTACCCTTCCGGATCGATGAGTATTAAAGTTGGCCACGCTCTCACTGCATAGTGTTCCCAGACTCTAAAGCCGCTGTCAACTATGACTGGATGTTCGATATCGTAGCGCAGGATAGCTTGACGGATGTTTTCAACTTCTTTCTCGTTCTCAAATTTTGCTGAATGGACACCTATGACGGTAAGGCTGTCTTTATATTTTTGTTCTAAAAATTTTAAGTCGGGTAAAACGTGTAGGCAATTTATACAGCAATATGTCCAAAAGTCAAGTAGTACGACTCGCCCTTTGAGTTGCTGGAGGGATAAGGGGCGATCGGTATTAAGCCAAGGATAGTTTTGAGGCAGTTCTGGGGCTCTGACGCGAGGTGGCATAGGATCTCCTTCAATTAGGGCAATATCCCATAGCATAGCTTCAAATTTCTTTACCCAAGCCAAAGTTTCCTGAGTGGTTAACGCTACAAGTTAACTAAGTAGGCGTACTGATTTTGCTGTCGTTGGGTAGGTTAGGGCAGATCGCTTTTACCGAAGTCAAGAATACAGCTATTTTCAGGTTAGGAGCTGAAAAAAACCCGCTTTATTCAAGAAACTGGGTTTCTAGCCTACATAAATGCGATCGCCCGCAGTGATTTTATTCAGGAGTTACGCACTAGGGTCAATTTATGAATTGACCCTACATTCAGATATTCTGCGTAAGTCGTTTTATGGCGATCGCGCTGGCAAGTGCAGTTGCGGCCAAAGTCTAGTTTAAGTTTCCGTTACTACATCAGCTGCTCTGCCATCTGCGGGTGTCTCTGAGCGTTCAGTAACGGATGGCACTTCTGAAGTCGGTTGTGATGTTTCCGATTTCTCTATCTCAGAAGTGGGAACCTCTGGCTGTTGTGTAGCTTGGGTAATTGGAACAGTAGGTCTGGGAGCGCTTATTATAGGCTGTGTCACAGTTGCTGGTGTAGACAGTGAACTAGGTGAACGCCTAAACGGCTGGAAGAACCGTAAAAATTGGTTTATTTTTTCTTCGTTGGGCGCTTCTTGTGCAGTTCGATTTGGTTGATTAGATTTTGCCTCCGGAATTTTAATTTCATCAGCCTTAGATTCCGCTAGAGTTTCCGATCCAGAAGTCGATGGGTGAGGAGTTTTTAACTCAGGAGTCGATGTTTCGATTATTTCTGGCAGTGTAGGTGGCAAGTTGGGTGAAGATTTTACCTCAAGAATAGTTGGACTTGCCTCGCTAGCAGGTAATCCGCTCGATTTTGCTTCTAGATCTGATGTCCCCGAATTCCCATTTGTTGTATCAGTTGCTTCTGCTTGGGGTACAGGGGTGGTTTCTAATCCGTTCGTTTCACTTGCCTCAATTTGAGGTGGAGAAGAGGTTTCTAGTTGAGATGGCTGTAGTTCAGGTGTAATTGGCTGTGGAGTTGGGGTTTCTATTATTTCAGGTAAAGTCGGTGGCAAATCTGCCGATGGTGACGCCTCAGTAGCAGAATTGGTTTCGATGCGATCGGCATTTTCGCTATCTTTAGATTCTCCTTTCTCGGATTTAGCCAGATCCTGTTCTAAAGTTTCGGATGTTTCGGGTAATGGTGGAGGTAAAGTTTCTGCGGTCGGAGTTGGTGCTATCTCAGTTTGAGGTGCGGGTACAGTTTCTCCTGACGGAGTTGGTACTACCTCAGTTTGAGGTACGGGTACAGTTTCTGGCGAGGGAGTTGGTGCTACCTCAGTTTGAGGCGCGGATACCGTTTCTGGAGAAGGAGTTGGTGGAGTAGGAATTAATGGAGGCGTTGGTGTTTCGATCGCTTCTGGTGGTGTAGGAGAAGGCTTAATTATTTGCGGACGTCGGAAGCGATTAAAAAATCCGCCAAATCCCGGTTTTTCGACTGCTTTAGGCTGTGTTGGTTCTGTAATAGTATCCGGACGCTGAAAGCGATTCAAGTATTCACTCGGTTGGGGTGTTTGTATTGGTTTGGGTTCTGTTAGCTGTGTTTCGGCTGATTTGCTGGCTTCTCTATCAGTTTCTGCTTTCGTTGGTTCCTCTTGCGATGGTTCGGATGGTGGTATGACTTCGGGTGCAGGAGTAACCAAAGGTACTGATTCCGGTGTCGGCTCAAGTGTGGGTGTGGCTTCTACTGCTGAATCGGGTGTAGGTGTAGCTTCTACTGCTGGTTCAGGTGTGGGTTCTGGTTCTGGTTGTTTGGCGATATAGTTGCGATCGACTATGCCACGAGCATCGGCTGCGGAAAGTTGCCCTCTAACAAGGCGGGAAAGCGTATCGTTTCCGTTTGGTTCGTAGGTAATTAGACGAACTGTATTGTTAAAGGCGTTTTTGACTGGGTTGCCTTGTTCATCGAGCAATTCCAGTTGTACCCAGTTTTTCCCTGGTTGAAAACCTGTTAAATAAATTGGTTGCCACCGATCGATGATGAAGCTTTCGCCGTTGATGGTACAACGAATCCGCCAATCTGAAATATTGTCTTGAGGATCTTCTTGTGCTACCAGATGCAGTGGAGCGTTGGTGAGGTAGAAGTCCAGCATGATTGGCTCTGCCCCGTAACTGGCTTGAGGACGACTGTAGGTTAACAGTGGCTCAGCCGGGTCGGGGTTATTGTCATCTGTCTTAGTAAATATATGGAATGTAGTTTGGGCATAAGCTCCCTCATTCTTGAAACTTTCGTGCCAAGGACGAGAGGCAAAAACCCTGAGTGTGTGAGTACCGGGGGCTAAATCTTTATAAATTAAAGGCTCGTTGGGGTCATAAATTCCCTGGTAGGGTTGGTTGTCCAGGAAGACTTGCAGATGGGGGCCAAGACCTAGTTCTGGATTTTTGAAGATCGGCAAGTCTTGAACCTGGAATCGCACTGTGACAGTGTTATCGTTTAATACCTCGTTGGGTTGAGGACTGACAATACTTACCTGGGGCTGGTAAGTTTCCAATGCCTGACGCAGCTCTTGAATGACTTGAGGCGGAGACACTTCGGCAATTTTCGGTGCGTTTTGGTTTGGTGCGGTATTTAAGTTCCCAGGTGTCCCTGATGTGGATGTGCGACCGCCACAGCCCGTCAAACTCAAAACAAGTATTCCCGCTATTAAGAATGATGTGACTAGCGCTTTTCCAGCCCTTTGCTGCCAGTTTGTATCAAGCACGCTACAAAGCTCCTAAACAAGCTATACATATGGGACGGTTTTATATAAGTTATTTTTTACCTTTATGGCTCTGGATAAAAGCCGACCCTACAAGCCGTCCATAGGAGACTATAGCCCAAAAGGCTCAAACACTTCTAATTATTAGCTTCGGCTCCCCTATTTGACGCTTAATGTTAACTAATTATTGAGTTTTATTAACTAAATCGAAATACCTCTTGACTTTTTAACCAATAGTTATAGGGTAAAAGCTAGTGTATGTCTTCGCTCTAGCCAATTTGAATTATTGTTAAGTGCTGACAAACAGGTTGGGAAGCAAGTCCTATAATTCAACAGAAGGAACTACCGCAGGCAATTAAAGCGGCCCCAAAAGCTTGTAAGAGTTGGCAGTCGTCTTAATTGCAAGTAAAGCGGAGCTCCTCAGTTTACAATCCTCAAGAGTGAGTTCAGACGAGTCAATGCTCGTGCCTTGTAAAAAGAGAGGAGAGTCTTCATGGCTGTAAGTCCTCCGGAGCGGGAAGCAAAGGCAAGGGTTGTAGTCGATAAAGATCCGGTTCCCACTACGTTTGAAAAGTGGGCTCAGCCTGGACATTTCGATCGCACTCTGGCCAGAGGTCCAAAAACCACAACCTGGATTTGGAATCTCCATGCGAACGCCCATGATTTCGATACCCATACCAGTGACCTAGAAGATATATCGCGTAAGATTTTCAGCGCACACTTCGGTCACTTGGCTGTCATTTTTGTCTGGTTGAGCGGCATGTATTTTCATGGCGCTCGCTTCTCGAACTACGAAGCTTGGCTTGCTAACCCAACGGGCATTAAACCGAGTGCCCAGGTTGTGTGGCCGATCGTAGGTCAAGGAATTCTTAATGCTGATGTAGGTGGCGGCTTCCACGGAATTCAGATCACTTCGGGTCTGTTCTATATGTGGCGTGCCGCAGGCTTCACGAATACCTTCCAACTGTATTGCACGGCGATCGGTGGACTGGTAATGGCAGCTCTGATGCTGTTCGCCGGTTGGTTCCACTATCACAAGCGGGCTCCCAAATTGGAATGGTTCCAAAACGTGGAGTCGATGATGAACCACCACCTGGCTGGGTTGCTAGGCTGCGGTTCTCTGGGGTGGGCAGGTCACCAAATCCACGTATCGTTGCCGACAAACCAGCTACTTGATTCTGGTGTGGCTCCGGGAGATATTCCTTTGCCCCACGAGTTCATCTTGAACCGTGACTTGATCGCGCAGATTTATCCCAGTTTCAAACAAGGCTTAGTGCCTTTCTTTACCCTGAACTGGGGTCAGTATGCCGACTTCCTCACTTTCAAGGGCGGATTGAACCCAGTAACCGGTAGCTTGTGGTTGACAGATACAGCACACCACCACCTGGCAATCGCAGTACTGTTCATTATTGCCGGACACTTCTACCGGACGAACTGGGGTATCGGTCACAGCTTTAAGGAAGTTCTAGAAGCTCATAAAGGTCCCTTCACCGGCGAAGGCCACAAGGGAATGTATGAAGTATTCACAACTTCCTGGCACGCTCAGCTGTCTTGGAACCTCCAGTGGATGGGTTCTCTATCCATCATCGTGGCGCACCATATGTACGCCATGCCACCCTATCCTTACCAAGCGATAGACTACGCGACTCAGCTGTCCCTGTTCACACACCATATGTGGATTGGAGGCTTCCTAATCGTGGGAGCAGCAGCTCACGCAGCAATCTTCATGGTGCGGGACTACGATCCGGTAGTACACCAAAACAACTTGCTCGATCGCGTTCTCCGTCACCGCGACGCCATCATTTCTCACCTGAACTGGGTGTGTATGTTCTTGGGCTTCCACAGCTTCGGCTTGTACGTCCATAACGACACGATGCGTGCTTTCGGTCGCCCCCAAGATATGTTCTCGGATACGGCGATCCAGTTACAGCCCGTATTTGCTCAGTGGGTACAAAATATTCACACTTTGGCTCCGGGCGCTACAGCTCCCAATGCGCTTCAGCCTGTAAGCTATGCCTTTGGGGGCGGGATTGTGGCTGTAGGCGGTAAGGTGGCAATGATGCCGATCGCGCTGGGAACGGCGGACTTCTTAGTTCACCACATCCACGCTTTCACCATCCACGTTACCGTTCTGATCCTGCTCAAGGGCGTTCTGTTCGCCCGCAGCTCTCGTCTGATTCCAGACAAGGCTAATTTGGGTTTCCGCTTCCCTTGTGATGGCCCCGGTCGCGGCGGTACTTGCCAAGTATCCGGTTGGGATCACGTATTCTTGGGTCTGTTCTGGATGTACAACAGCATCTCGGTAGTACTTTTCCACTTCAGCTGGAAAATGCAATCCGATGTATGGGGTACTATTGACCCAGATGGCACCGTATCTCACATTGCAGGTGGTAACTTTGCCCAAAGTGCGCTGACGATCAACGGTTGGTTGCGCGATTTCTTGTGGGCTCAAGCTTCTCAGGTAATTCAGTCCTACGGCACGGCTCTGTCTGCCTACGGTCTGATCTTCTTGGGCGCTCACTTCGTCTGGGCATTCAGCTTGATGTTCTTGTTCAGCGGTCGCGGCTACTGGCAAGAGTTGATCGAATCGATTGTGTGGGCGCACAATAAGCTGAAAGTGGCTCCATCCATTCAGCCTCGCGCCCTGAGCATCGTTCAAGGTCGGGCTGTGGGGGTGGCTCACTACCTCCTGGGAGGAATCGCAACCACATGGGCGTTCTTCCTAGCTCGCACACTTTCACTGGGCTAGATAGTTCATGTTCGCGATTCATTGTTCCCAGTTCGTTGAAACGAACAAACAATAACGAACAAGGAGCAATGAATGGCGAACAATGAACAATAACTGAGGAAATGCGAGAAGGACTTAAAGATGGCGACTAAATTCCCAAAATTTAGCCAGGATCTCGCGCAAGACCCGACAACACGTCGGATTTGGTACGGGATAGCCACGGCCCACGACTTTGAAAGCCACGATGGCATGACAGAAGAGAATCTTTACCAAAAGATCTTCGCTTCCCACTTCGGCCACGTAGCAATCATCTTCCTGTGGACTTCCGGCAACCTGTTCCACGTAGCCTGGCAAGGTAACTTTGAACAGTGGATCAAAGACCCGCTAAATGTTCGTCCCATAGCACACGCGATCTGGGATCCGCAATTTGGCGCACCGGCAGTAGAAGCTTTCACCCAAGGTGGGGCTAACTATCCGGTAAACATTTCCTACTCCGGTGTGTATCAGTGGTGGTACACGATCGGTATGCGGACAAACAATGACCTGTATCAAGGCGCGTTGTTCCTCCTGCTCCTGGCAGCTGTGTTCTTGTTCGCAGGTTGGTTGCACTTACAACCCAAGTTCCGCCCCAGCCTCTCTTGGTTCAAGAGCGCTGAATCCCGTCTGAACCACCACCTGGCTGGTTTGTTCGGTGTTAGCTCGCTGGCTTGGACAGGCCACTTGGTTCACGTTGCAATCCCGGAAGCACGCGGACAGCACGTAGGTTGGGATAACTTCCTGACTACTCTGCCACACCCAGCAGGTCTGGCTCCGTTCTTTACAGGCAACTGGGGTGTATATGCCCAGAACCCAGACACCGCCGGACAGATCTTCGGGACTTCGGAAGGTTCGGGAACGGCAATTCTGACGTTCTTGGGTGGTTTCCATCCCCAAACTCAGTCCCTGTGGCTAACGGATATCGCCCATCACCACTTGGCGATCGCAGTCCTGTTCATCATCGCCGGTCATATGTACCGGACGAACTTCGGAATCGGTCACAGCATCAAGGAAATGATGAATGCCAAAGATTTCTTTGGCACGAAGGTTGAAGGACCGTTCAATATGCCTCACCAAGGCATTTATGACACCTACAACAACTCCTTGCACTTCCAGTTGGGTTGGCACTTAGCTTGCTTGGGTGTAATCACCTCCTTGGTGGCTCAGCATATGTACTCGATGCCTCCCTACGCTTTCTTGGCGCAGGACTTCACCACTCAGGCAGCGCTGTACACTCACCACCAATACATTGCTGGTTTCATCATGGTCGGTGCTTTCGCCCACGGAGCTATCTTCTTGGTGCGTGACTACGACCCCGAACAAAACAAAGGCAACGTACTCGATCGAGTCCTACAGCACAAAGAGGCAATCATCTCTCACCTCTCGTGGGTGTCTCTGTTCCTGGGTTTCCACACCTTGGGCTTGTACGTCCACAACGATGTGGTAGTAGCTTTCGGAACTCCTGAAAAGCAAATCCTGATCGAACCGGTGTTTGCACAGTTCGTTCAGTCGGCTAACGGGAAAGTGCTGTATGGCATGAATGTGCTGCTGTCCAATCCAGACAGTATTGCCAGCACCGCTTGGCCTAACCACGGCAACGTCTGGTTACCAGGTTGGTTGGATGCAATCAATGCAGGCACTAACTCTCTGTTTCTCACCATTGGCCCTGGCGATTTCTTGGTACACCATGCGATCGCTCTCGGTCTGCACACCACCACTCTGATCCTCGTTAAGGGTGCGTTGGATGCACGCGGTTCCAAGCTGATGCCCGACAAGAAAGACTTCGGCTATGCCTTCCCTTGCGATGGCCCCGGTCGTGGCGGCACTTGCGACATCTCTGCTTGGGATTCGTTCTACCTCTCTATGTTCTGGATGCTAAACACCATCGGTTGGGTAACCTTCTACTGGCACTGGAAGCATCTGGGTATTTGGCAAGGCAACGTGGCACAGTTTAATGAGTCCTCTACTTACCTCATGGGCTGGCTGCGGGATTACCTCTGGCTGAACTCGGCTCAGCTGATCAATGGCTACAACCCTTACGGCATGAATAACTTGTCGATCTGGGCTTGGATGTTCCTCTTCGGACACCTGGTTTGGGCTACCGGCTTCATGTTCTTGATTAGCTGGCGCGGTTACTGGCAAGAGTTGATCGAAACCCTCGTTTGGGCTCACGAACGCACTCCTCTAGCGAACTTGGTTCGTTGGAAAGACAAGCCAGTTGCGCTGTCGATCGTTCAAGCTCGTTTGGTTGGTTTAACCCACTTCGCTGTTGGTTATGTCCTTACCTACGCGGCATTCCTAATTGCCTCTACTGCTGGTAAGTTCGGTTGATGTCCTCAATTGAATAACCTCGTTGTTAGGTAATTAGAAAATCCCCTGCCTTCGGGCGGGGGATTTTTGTTGATATTGATAAAATTTGCTAATATATACTTAATAAGAAAAAAAATTTTGAAGAGGGCGATTGCCAGCATACTTAGCCGCTGGTATCGTCCTCTTTTTTGTTTTTTACTTGTCCCTAGCAAACTCAGGAGGTATGTCCCAATGGATTCGATGGACAACACCATAACTGTACACTTTGATTCCAAAATAATGAAACCAATGACCAAATCAAGTCCGGCTTGCAAAATTGCCCTTAACGCTTTAGCTCAGATCCACCCTAGACAACGCACACACATTTTAGATGGTGACTCAAGTGGGGGTGGTTATGGTGCAGGTAGAGGTATTTCTGGAAAGAGTGAATTTCCGAGCCGATGGGATGATCGGCAAACGTTGGACTATATCTGTGAAATAGTCAAAGATCCAAATTCGCAATGGACTCAACGTACTGGAAAACCGGGTGCAAAATATACAAAAAATGGTAAACCAGTTAGGTGGCAAGTTGAAGGTACTAGAGATAATGTTGATATTATGGTGATTGTAGAACCTGATGGACAAGGTATCGTTACAGCTTACCCAACTAACATACCTCCTAACCCCTAGTATTGATACCAATGCTTGACTATAAAATTATTGTAGATAAACTAAACGAAGCCCTTTTTTTTGTCAGTGAAGAACTGTCAGAAAATCAAATAAATTTTATACGTTCGGACATAAACGCAGGCGAGTGGAGGTTAGCATTCGAGACCCTTTGCGATATTCTTAGCGAGGAAAACTTACGAATGAATCCAAGGGTATATAAGCTCGTTCAAGAAATAGGATATGGGCTGAATATTGACTCTGAAACTTGGGAAAGTCTCAAAGTGCAAGTGGCCTGCTGATTTAACGATATTTTGTCTGTGAAGTTAGCTTCAGTAGCGATCTTTGTCGCTTAAAATTTGGCAAGTGCGAGCGCTTGCTTGTACAGACAGTTACACACCAGACCGATCGCACCAGCTAATCTCTATTAAAATCTTCTCAAATTTCTCCATTAAGTTGCATCAGATGTACCTTATCGGCTAGCTCTTGACGATGTTGCTCGTCTAATTCATCAATTGCTAGCATACCCATTAAAATAACTTCTTTGAGCGTCAATCTGGTCGATCGCGCTTTTTTCTGAACTATGTCTTTAATTACCGGACTCACACCGATCGCTGTACTAGCTCTAGGCACAAAAATAATTATTGACTACATCGCCTAAATCTTAGCATCTGTTGTTTAGTTTAAGTGACGTGCTTAAACAGGTATTGACACGCTTAAGCGAAAAATCTATACTGATGATAGATGGGAAGAGTAGGCGATCGCTTAATCGTCCAAAATTTCCACCAATTCCTCAATCATCACATCGAAAGTGCGTGCCAACTTGTATAGGGCAGCAAAATCAACCATTGCCATGCCAGGTGAACGGGCGTAGTTTCGGATCGTGCTGTAGCCTACGCCAGAGCGATCGGCCACTTCTTTGAGCGTCCAACCCTTCTCGTCAGCTAACTCTTTAACCCGCAACCTCACCAAACCCGCGCTCATATTGACAAATGACAAGATTTTGCTTTTAATATTTATATGTTTAAAAGCGATCGCTCCCCAGTATAACAAACTCCAGAGCGATCGCTGAAACTCCCCAAAGGAGTCAAGTCAAATACAAAAAACCCAGAGGAGTCAAATATTATGGTATCAATTCCAGAGCAAGAATTGGCAAGTACGATCGATTTGCCACGTTATCAAATCCGAGAATCAAAAATAGTTCATAAGTCGCCGATACTTCATCCATTAGCCAGATTTATCACAGAAGAAACCGCTGCGATGATGTTCGGTATTGATTTTGAGGATATTTATCGAATTACTTGCTTGCGGTATGTAGTTCACGTACACGGCAAAGGCGTAAGCCGATTTGTCAGCTATGCCGATTTTCCGCCAATTTCGGCAGTAAACCCACCCACAGTAACGGATTTTGTATTTTGGCACAAACGCTGGCGAAAGAAACCCGCAACAGAATTCTGGCAAAATTTTTATACTCACCAGTTTCAACAAGCTGTTTGGGAGAGCGAACTGTTGGAGTGGGGCAAAATAGTCAATTCAGTAAAATCGCTGCTGTCTGAAACAGGGTTGCAAAATCTGCGAGACATTTATATAGAAAAGAAAAGTTGGCTATAATTTTGAGCGATCGCCTCAAAATTATATTAAAACTTAATCAAAAAATCCCCTACCCGCAGGCAAGGGATTGTTGAGAATTTCAGCTTACTGAAATCGGCAATCTCATCAAACTGCTATTAAGCAGCATCGCTTTCAATGTAGATAAACAAAAGACCCATTACCACAGCAGGTAACAGCCAGGTAATTACGGGGATGAGAATCCAGGGCAAGTATGAAGCTGCGTATGAACCTGTCATGTCAAAATCTCCAAGAAGGGTAAACTATTGCGTTCAAAGTTATCGGGCTGCTATCGATCGGAGGTACTGCCTAAATTCAATTCAGACATCTAACCTTTGACTTAAAATTAGCTAAACCGACTTTCAAACACGAAAATCAGAAATTGCCCGACAACGAAGTTTTTAACGAACAAGTCGCCGATCGACTTTCAGTCAGTTATGACTCGACTGCACAAAGTACTAAATCGCGTGCCGGCTGTGTTGACCTTTGCGATCGCATTAGCAGCCGATCGTCTGTCCGGCAAACGCTCCGATCGCGCCTGCCAGTCTACCTAAAATAGGGTTTAGTGATGAACTATACCCCGGAAAATCGCATCTACGACATTGAAGTTTTCCAGCAGGAAGTAGGCAACGAAAGCGCCACCCATCGCACCCACAAAGAAACCGGTTGTAACTTGGCTCCAGCCTTCAGCAGTTTTCCATTGGTCGGGTGCTTGAGGATTGGAGTTGGGAATGTTCTTTTGATCTTGGAAAGAGGCGATGCCGTAAACGGACATACAGGCAGTGGCGATGAGAATCAAAGCTAGACCGCAAATCAATCCGCCCAGATTGGCAGCCTCTCCATAATCGCGTAATGCACCGAACTTAACCCAGGGGCCAATTATGAAATAGCCGTGAGCCAAGCCAATTTCCAGTCCCCGCTGGAGTGGAGATATACCTTTGCGGTAAGCAGGAAGATTACCGATGAAAGCTCTGGTAAAAGCGGAATCGCTAATAGGGGTGGAGAGATTTCCGACAAACGGGTCTCCGTTATAGGCTTTTACAACCTCTGCGTCTCTAGGATCGGCCATACTTATTATTCCTGTTTCTCTGAAAATCTACAGAAGAACTTAAGCTCATATTCTAAGCAACTAGGGGTTGCCAAATCGCAGAATGAGTGACGAGCTTTAGAAAAGTTCATGTTTCTGGCAAATGGGCAATCGGGAATGGGAATGAGATAAAATGTAAAGCATTTCCCATTTCCTGCCATTTTCATTAAAAGCGCTGACCGAAAGAGATTTCCAAACTGTTGTCGCCGCGATCGCTAATGCCGAAGTCAGCCCGAATTAGGCCAAAAGGCGATCGCACTCGCAATCCCAGTCCGTAGCCAAAACCGCTTCCAGGTTTGTCGCGGATCGGCCCGGGTTCCCCCAGCACCGTATCCCCAGAACCGAAATCCGACGCGAAATCGGCAAACACAACTCCTCCCACACGCCAAACGATCGGGAAACGATATTCAAAAGAAGCTAAACCATAACTGCGACCGCTGCCTACCCCACCCCCACCATAGCCGCGCACAGAATTTGTGCCGCCCAGATTAAACGCCTCAGCGGGTGGAAATTCCCCCAGTATAGTACCGGCCTGCAAATTAAAAGCCAGCATTTCTGTCAATTCCGGATATTGAGCCGGTCTACCCCTGCCCACCAAGCTGACCGGGACATACTGGATATAGTTAGCCCGCAATCGGTTGATTAAAACATCGCCAAGTCCGATCGGAATCGACTGTTCGGTGCTGAGAGAGAAAATCGAACCGGTACTCGGATATAAGCGCCGATCGCGTGTATCTCTAGTTACAGCAAAAGACACCGTTACCAAATCGTCAATACCCTGACCGCTAAGAGATAAAGGATTACCCAACTCATCGATGGGCGAAACTCGCCAGTTGTCATCGCGAATGCTGATGCGCGTGTAATTCAAACCCAGCGCCGCATCCCAATCATTGAAAGACCGCAAAACCGACACAGAACCGCCAAATCTTCCTTCCCTGGCATCATCGTCGTTAGGCAGATCGATTTCATCCCCGAAAGTACGAGAGAAAGTGCGACGACGAAAAGCTCTTACACTGTAACCCAAACGATTTGGTTCGCTGGCGCGATAAGGATCGGTAAACTGGACATCAAACTGGGCGTCTTTGGCGCTCACCTGTAGTCTACCGCGCAGTTGCTGGTTGAGACCTGCTATATTGGCATCCCGATAGCCAAACGTACCGTAAATTCCGATATCTTCGTTGTAGCCGCCACCGAAACTTAGAGAAGGGAAGTGACTTTCTTTGATGTCATAGATAATAATGACACCAGTACTA
>NZ_JACJUP010000240.1:0-7179 GCF_014748295.1 Planktothrix sp. FACHB-1355
CGATCGCTCCAGTTTCTAGGGCAATCGCCACATTGAGCGGTTTGAAAGTCGAGCCCGGTTCGTAAAGGTCTGTCAGCGCCCAATTCTTAAACAGTTCTACATTATATTTGGAGTAATGGTTTGGATCGTAGGAAGGTTCGGAAACCATTGCCAGTAAGGCACCATCCCGCGCATCCATAACGATCGCCGTACCTCGCTTGGCCTGGAATTGTGCAATTTTTTCTTTGAGGGCAGAACGGGTAGCGCGTTGGAGTCGGCTATCTACAGTCAGTTGCAGTCGCAGATCGTCTGTATTCATTACTCCGATTGGCGCGTAGTCGGGCATGATCGCACCATTTCCAGTCCGACTCAGCCTGACGGCTTTGATGGAACGTTCTAACAGATTTTGTTGGCTGCGTTCTATACCTGCTTGACCGATGTGATCCATATCCACGTAGCCCACAATGTCTGCGGCAAGTTCCTGCTGCGGGTAGAGGCGCGAGTAATGGGGCAATAACTCTAGGCCATCCACTCGCAAGGCGACGATGCGATCGGCTACTTCTTCCAATAAGGAATTTTCAAGGCGAATCCCACTTTCTGTTTTGTTGAATAGTTTTTCCAGATCTTCGGCAGAACGACCTAACAGAGGGGAAAGTTTTGTGGCCACTTCTTGTTTGGAAGTTTTAAATAGCTTGGGGTGCGCGTACAAAGTGTAAGCTGGGCGATCGATTGCCAGAATGTTGTTATTGCGGTCAACTATGGGACGTCGAGGCACATACGGACGTAAGGTAACAGCTTGTTGCTGCTTTGCTCTGCCTTCCAGTACAGGCCCGCGAACAACTTGCAGCCGATACAAATTCCAGGCTAAGCTCAATCCACTCACAATTAAAACGATCCACACTACTATAATTCTGTGCAACGGTGCTTGTTGTGGCTGAGATTTGGGATTGTGCGATCGCCGATCGGTTTCTGAGTATGCTGAAATCTTGCCTGTTTTGTTTGCGCCAAACTTGCGTTCCCAAGCAGAGATATTTTGCTGGCGGAGTTTGGCGATGGGAGCTACTAAATTAGCCCCAACCTGTGCTTGTTGCTTGTCTGAGCTTTTGCGTCGCCCAGGGGGCTGTTTGAGCTTGGATTGTGGGTTTCTGCTGCGACGCCTACCAGCATAACGAGAAGAGGGAGGCTCGGGTGAAGCCATATCAAAACCTGTACAAAAATGGCGATAACAATTGTTGGTGAATTATTGCTGAATGCTTCCCAGTTAGATTGAGTTCTTTTCAATTGATAGCGCAAACACTGCGGGATGGAGATTGGCTTGCATTTTCTGCCAGACTTCCACTCTCTTTAGTACCCTACTGGTGTTGGAGTTAGCTGAGGATGGGAAACTGAGGGGGCGGGCGTTTTTTCTGTAGGAACCGATCGCTGTGGTGATGGTACGAGAAACAAATTATTTTCTGGAGTTGGGGAAACCAAACCTGTATCGGGGTTTTCTGCGCCCTCGGCAAGTTTATTTTTTAACACTTCACCCGCCGCCGTCAGTTGACGTTCTTTTCGCTCCAATATTTCCAGTTTGCGGTATTCTCGGCTCCAGAGTTGCTGGGAATATACTGTCCCGCCGTAAACGAAGAGCGCCGCACCTGCCAGGAAAAAAGTTACGACTGTCGAGCTGCGTTGCAGCCAAATGGCAGCATTTAACCAAGCTGGTATAGATTCATACTGAGGCTTAATTTTGACAGTTTTATCGTTAATTGAGTGCGATCCCGGCTCGCGGACTGGGCGCGAGCGCTTTGTCGCTGCCTGCTCTAGCTTCAGCTTAGCTTGTTTGTCTCCCATTTGTCGTAATGAGCTTTGGGATCTGCTGCCGACCGCCTTTTTTTGAGCTTCGATTTCAGTAACAACCGATCTTCTGAATGGTAGCCTTTTGGCAGAAAACACAGATTTAGGGGCGATCGACATATGCTGTACCAATCTGATATACATTCCCATTTCCACATATTTTTTCGGGATTGGGATTTTGAACTGAGTAGAGATCTGATTGTAATAGCCATCTTTGCCCTTAAACAATCTTCTCACCTCAGTTTGAAGATCCGAATGGAAATAATCTTACGTATCCTGTCGAGATCCGAGAGTTAGTCTTTGTCAAATCTGGACAAAATGACTTCTTTAAGAGATAATCCACATTTTTTGCAGTATCATGTCAAAAGTGGTAGCTTTGCTTCCCAAACAAAAATTGGGTTGTATTTGCACGCTAGCTTAGTAAATAAAGTATTGTTATCATCATCTAGTTACGAATTGTGACGCAATCGTTAACAGAGGAGTGTATGAACAAGAAAATCGTTAGTTTGTTTCTCGGACTCGGCTTGGCGGCTACGTTGGGAGCCTGTCAAGGCGGTGGCGAAAATACCACCAGTCCATCTCCCGCCTCTCCCCCAGCAGCTTCTCCGCCTGCCAAACCACCAGCCCCACCGGCAGCTACTCCGGCTAAACCGCCTGCAACTCCTGCTCCTACTAAATCGCCCTAAGCTGGTTTTCGCTACTCTGACGATCGGCTGGCATAAGTCCGACTACTGAGCAAAGTAATCAACCTTAGCAAAAAGTTATCAGAGGATAAGGGGTTAATCACCCCACCTGATTCTACTGAATCCAGGTGGGGCTTGTTTGTAAGTTACCAGCGCTGGTATTAAACCAATACACAGGCAGTATCGCAAGAGGATCTAATGAATAGAATTTTTCCCTATATCGGAAAACTGCTGTTTTTCTACTCCTCTAGTGCGGTGCTGCTTGCTTTATCTGCGCCCATACTAGCCTTACCACCGCCAGAGGATACACCGGAAGAAGTTTTGCGGACAGAAATTATTACAGGAGCGCGATCGCCGATCGATGGTAAACCTGTAAGTGCCGCTGAGTACGCTCAGTTAAGCGCAAGCTTGCGAGAACCACAATTTCAAAGACCTCAAGTCGATCCGGAAGTGCAGCATTTAATCTTTTTGCTGCGTTTAAGTTATCCGCTCCGCAAACTTTTCCCATTTTTGCATTTTTAGCAATCATTAGCCTTTGGGGATAGATCTCTACTCGTACTGGAAAAGCCTAGTTTGAGGGACTGGGCATTAGATATCTGCAAAAATTCTGGTGGGGTAGCCATCCTGCCTGCTTTTAAGATTATTTTGGCGGAAATGTCTATTGGCAATACCCGATCGCACAAGCATTTGGGCCGCCAATAGGCAAGCGCGATCGCCATAAATACCGGAGGCCCACAATAGCGCTGGCGCAATATTGTTGTGGGTAATTCAGGCGCTCCTCTAGCAGAAGATGTAAATACATGAAAAAATGTATAAAAATATAAAGTGCTTTTGCAACTCTGTCCTGTCTCAACAAGTCAGTAAGTTCCTCTTAGGTAGGTAGCCTCATGTCCATGACCATTGCTCCTGAGCAGATTGACCGGATTGTTTGGAATCAGCATCAAGACCCGTTTGAAGTGTTGGGTCCCCATTCTGTAGAGCAAAATGGCAAAACTGTTTGGGTAGTGCGAACCTACCTTCCCAATGCTGACGCTGTGTGGGTAGTTCTGCCAGAGGAACGCAAACAATACCCGATGCAAGCGGTGCATAATCCTCATTTTTTTGAATGCACCATAGATATACCGGAATTAGCGAACTATCAACTGCGGATTAAAGAAGGAGAACACGAGCGGGTCACCTACGATCCCTATGCCTTCCGCTCTCCGTTGCTGACTGACTTTGACATTCATTTATTTGGGGAAGGAAATCACCATCGGATCTACGAGAAGTTAGGGGCGCACCTAACAGAGGTGGAAGGCGTTAAAGGTGTGTATTTCGCAGTTTGGGCTCCCAATGCGCGTAATGTTTCTGTTTTGGGGGATTTCAACTGGTGGGATGGTCGCAAACACCAGATGCGAAAACTGGTCAATGGCGTTTGGGAACTGTTTATTCCGGGATTGGAAGTGGGAGTCCACTATAAGTTTGAAATCAAAAACTATGCGGGTCATATTTACGAAAAAAGCGACCCCTACGGTTTCCAGCAGGAAGCGCGACCTAAAACTGCTTCGATTGTCACAGATTTAAATACCTACACCTGGCACGATAGCGATTGGATGGAAAAGCGCCGTCAGACTGACCCCCTGAGCAAACCGGTGGCTGTCTACGAATGCCATTTGGGTTCCTGGTTGCACGCTGCTGCTGATGAACCGGCTAAGTTGCCAAATGGGGAAACTGAGCCGGTGGTAGTTGTCTCGGAACTCAGACCGGGGGCTCGTTTTCTTACTTATCGGGAGTTGGCGGCAAAGTTGATTCCCTACGTTAAGGAACTGGGATTCACGCATATTGAATTATTGCCGATCGCAGAGCATCCTTTTGATGGCTCTTGGGGATATCAGGTGACGGGGTTCTACGCGCCGACATCTCGTTACGGTACGCCCCAAGATTTCATGTATTTTGTTGACAAATGTCACGAAAACGGTATTGGGGTGATCCTGGATTGGGTACCCGGTCACTTCCCCAAAGACGGTCACGGTTTGGCATTCTTCGATGGCACCCACCTCTACGAACACGCCGACCCCCGCAAGGGCGAACACAAACAGTGGGGCACTTTGGTGTTCAACTACGGTCGCAATGAGGTGCGTAATTTCCTAGTAGCCAACGCCCTGTTCTGGTTTGACAAGTACCATATTGATGGGGTACGGGTAGATGCGGTGGCTTCTATGCTCTACCTCAACTATTTGCGCCCGGATGGGGAATGGGTGGCGAACCAGTACGGCGGTTGCGAACACATTGAGGCGGCTGATTTTCTGCGCCAGACAAATCATGTCATTTTTAGCTACTTCCCCGGTATTCTTTCGATCGCAGAAGAGTCAACTTCTTGGCCGATGGTGTCTTGGCCTACCTATGTGGGGGGCTTGGGCTTTAACCTGAAGTGGAATATGGGCTGGATGCACGATATGCTGGATTATTTCCACATGGACCCGTGGTTCCGCCAGTTTCACCAAAACAACATTACCTTTAGTATTTGGTATCACCACAGCGAGAATTATATGCTGGCGCTGTCTCACGATGAGGTGGTACACGGCAAGAGTCCGTTGATCGGTAAGATGCCGGGAGACAGGTGGCAGAAGTTCGCCAATGTGCGAGCTTTGTTGACTTATATGTATACTCACCCCGGCAAGAAGACTCTGTTTATGAGTATGGAGTTCGGTCAGTGGAGTGAGTGGAATGTGTGGGGAGATTTGGAGTGGCATTTGTTCCAGTTTGAGGCGCACCAACAGCTGGTGAAGTTTATGACTGAACTGAACCACTTGTATCAAAACGAACCTGCGCTGTATAGTTGGGATTTCGGTGATGGTGGGTTTGAGTGGATTGATTGCAGCGATAATCGCCACAGTGTAGTTTCCTTCCTACGTCGGGATAAGGAAGACCCCAGTAATTTTGTGGTGACGGTGTGTAATTTTACACCTCAGCCCCACAGCCATTATCGGGTGGGCGTGCCTGTACCGGGATTTTACAAGGAACTGTTTAATAGCGATGCCGGTCACTACGGTGGTAGCAATATGGGGAATTTAGGCGGTAAGTGGACTGATGAGTGGACTTACCACAATCATTACCATTCGCTGGATCTGTGTTTGCCACCGCTAGGGGTGCTGATTTTGAAGCTGGATAAGGAGAAGACGGCTCAAGCACTGAAAGCGGCCAATCTGGAATTTGAGGAAGAGTTGGAGGAGTAGGGCGTCGGGCGTCGGGCATCGGGCGTCGGGAAAGAGCGGGAGAGTGGGGGAGTGGGGGAGTGGGAGAGCGGGAGAATTAATATTTTCCCTCTTCCCCAGCCCTTAATCTCGCAAACAGTTACGATCGCTATCTGTGCGTAACGCTCCCAACAATGTGGAGACCCAAACGCAGCGCTTGGGAGCGTTGGTAGAATTATTTTGACCGCGAGTAATAAAGGTGATTCTGCCTAACTGTCCGTTAACGTGTCCTTTGTACTGGAACTGTACTCGATGAATGCCATTGCTTGTGTACAATGTTGTGTTGGATGGGTCGATCGCAATGTTGTCAGCATCTTCGCCCAGCAAGTTGTTCCAAGGTAAACTATCTGTGGGTAGGTTTTCTGGATGTACAGACCATTGCACTCGATCGCTGTGAGTCCGGAAGCTGGTTTGCCAAACTCGCTTCTCTCTTTTACTGTTGATTTGCGCTTCGCGCATGGCACTCAAAGCTTCAGCTTGAGCTGCGTTGAGGCGCTGGCGATTCAAAAATGCTAGCCAACTGGGGGCCGCGATCGCTGCTAAAATCCCAATCACTGCAATAACTACAAGCATCTCGACCAGGGTAAACCCCTTATCGAAACTTGAGGAAGTATATTTCATTTTATAAACACAAAAGATGCACTTAATTCAATTTTCTGACTTAAGCTAGCTATCCGGCAACCATATTTTTATATTCGATTTCCCTATGAGCGACTGGGTATAACTTGCCGATCTAATAGACCACTTTAGAGGCAATCATTATTATTACCTGCACGCATAGCTCCCAGTACGGTATCAACAAAAACACAACGCCTCGAACCATCTGCTTGATTGCGAGGCTTAAACGTGATTTTTACTCCATTGCTTCCCAAAGCTGCCCGATCGTCATCATGAACCAAACCTTTGTACTGAAATCTCATCCTGTAGTAGCCAGCAGGTGCTGCTGGTAGAGTTGTATTAGCGGTATCAATGGTAATTTTATCGCTATCTTCCCCAGTCATATTGTTCCAAGGGTTAGCTTGAGTGCTAGCACAATTAAAATCAGAAATTTCATTCGGAACAGAATGAACAGACCATTGCACCCTATTTATGCCATCGGTATCAGGGTAATCGCGAAAGCAGACTTGCCAAACTCGCTTTTCTCTCTGGGCATTTGCTTGGGCTTCCCGCAATACGCTAAAAGCTTCGGCTTGAGCGGTATTTACTCGTTGTCTAGTTAAAAATCCCAGCCAACTGGGGGCAGCTATTGCTGCCAAAATTCCTACAATCGCTATAACGACGAGCATTTCTATTAAAGTGACACCAGCTATTGCTTGTTTTGAGATAGGCTTCATTTTTTTTCCTCAATAAAGCAGGATATGTAAAGGAATTACTTAAGATATTTATTGGGCAGGTTTTTTATCAATAACTCCACGGGCTACTGCTTGGGTTTTGATCGCTAGAAGTGG
>NZ_JACJUP010000241.1:0-7177 GCF_014748295.1 Planktothrix sp. FACHB-1355
GAAAAACTTGTTCCCATCGGCTTGACTCTATTTGCCCTATCTGTTGTATTGTTCCGCCGCATATGTTGAAGGAGATTTCCCAGAACGGCAACGAAAGTCAGCGTGCTTGGGCTTTTCAAACGTTGATGGTGTCGGAACAGTTTCGCGGACAGCGTAAGATATTGAGCCGTCTGTCGTCGATCGCAATGGCATCAGCTGGGGAGAAGCGCCGCACGATCTATGATGCCAAAAATGGCTCCGAACTTCCCGGTATGCTAATTCGCGGAGAGGGCGATCCTGCAACTGGAGATTTGGCAGCAGACGAAGCCTACGATGGTTCGGGTGCTACTTACGATTTCTACTATGAGATATTCGGGCGCAATTCGATCGACGATCGCGGTATGCGTTTGGACTCTACCGTTCATTTCGGTGTCAACTATGATAACGCTTTTTGGAACGGTAGCCAGATGGTATATGGCGATGGGGATGGCGAAATTTTTGAACGCTTCACCAAGGCAATTGATGTGATTGCCCACGAGTTAACTCATGGTGTGACGGAACATGAAGCCGGCTTGATTTATTGGGGTGAATCTGGCGCATTGAACGAATCTTTTTCTGATGTTTTCGGTTCTCTAGTGAAACAGCGCGTTCTCAATCAAACTGTGGATGAGGCTGACTGGATTATCGGGGCTGGTTTGTTTACACCCAACGTTAACGGAGTGGGGATTCGATCGATGAAGGCACCCGGCACCGCATACGATGACCCGGTGTTGGGTAAAGACCCTCAACCCGCCCATATGAAAGACATCTACAAGGGTTTTGAAGATAACGGCGGCGTGCATATCAACTCCGGTATTCCCAACCATGCCTTTTACCTCGCGGCAATGGAAATTGGCGGCTACGGTTGGGAAAAAGCTGGCAAAATATGGTACGTCGCCTTAAAAGATCGACTCCGCCAGCGATCGAATTTTAAAAGATCTGCGAATAATACGATCGCTATTGCTGGAGAACTTTACGGCGTTGAGAGTATGGAACAAAAGGCAGTCCGTCACGCTTGGCAACAAGTGGGAGCGATCTAAAGTCAAAAGTCAAAAGTTAAAAGTCAAAAAGAAGAGAAAGAGAGAATAGGGAAAATATGAGTTCTTCCACTCCCGACTCCCCCGCTCTCCTTCTCACCTTCTTAGCAATTTTAGATTTTGGATTTTGGATTAAAAGAATTTTTGGATTCATGCCCCGCCCCTTGTGGGCCGAACAAATCTAAAATCACAAATCTAAAATTTCCAAGCTGCGTCAAGAAAGTGAGCGCAGTCAATCCAAAATCGCAAATCTAAAATCCAAAATCGATTGACTTTTGCCTTTTGCCTTTTGCCTTTTTACTTTTGAATTCTATTTTTTAGCCATTCGAGTAGCGGCTTTAAATTAGCAGGCGCGGCTTGTTCGCCAACTACAACTGTATGTTGCCGATCGTCATCTTCCAAAGTCAGCTTATATTGAAAGCGATCGGGCTGACTGCTATTAGAAGTTATATTTGGGGCTAAATTTAGGAAATCGGCGGCGTCAAGTAGTTGGCGTAGCCGATTTGCTTCTTCTGCCGATAAAGTAGCGGTATCAAATACTTTTGTCAGGCGGATTCCGGCAAAACCGCCAGTACGTTCAAAAGTGATTCGCATAATGTTGTGATTTGTGATTAGTTAGCCGTCATTTGTCATCAGTCAAGCATAATCACCCCGATAATATCCACATCTACATAATTCTTGACTCAGTTCCGAACAAATGACAAATGACCGATGACAAATGACGCAATTACTTATGCCATAACCATACCACCATCTACATTAAATACTTGTCCGGTGATGTAGGAAGCCGCTGCATCAGCAGCGAGAAAGCGAATCATCCCTGCAACTTCTTCTGGTTGACCGTAGCGTCCGAGCGGGATATATTTCAAAATCTCGTCTGATTTGAGATTGCTGGTCATATCTGTGGCAATAAATCCAGGTGCAACCGCATTTACCGTAATACCGCGACTGGCAAGTTCTTTGGCAATGGTTTTGGTAAATCCAATCACGCCAGCTTTGGCGGCGCTGTAGTTAGCTTGACCGGGATTTCCCATTTGACCGGCCACGGAAGTAATATTAACAATGCGACCGGAGCGTTGTTTCAGCATTACTTTACTGACGGCGCGAGTACAGAGAAACACGCCGGTAAGGTTGAGGTCAATTACTGCTTGCCAATCTTCTGGTTTCATCCTTAATAAAAGGGTGTCGCGAGTAATACCAGCGTTATTGACAAGTACATCGACGCGACCCCACTTGTCCATTGTGGCGTTGAGAAGGGCGTCAACTTGGTCGGCTTTGGAAACGTCGGCTTGGAGTGCGATTGCATTACCTCCAACCTTAGTGATTTCTGCTACAACTTCTTCGGCTGCACCACTGGAACTGGCATAGTTGACAACCACGTTGGCTCCCTCAGTTGCTAAGGCTAAGGCTGTAGCGCGACCGATTCCCCGCGATGCACCTGTAACAATTGCAACCTGTCCGCGCAACCGCCGATCGTTCTCTGGCAATACTTCCATGTATGTCGTTGATTTGAATAACTGCGCTAACTATATTAAGTTGATTCGTACCTGAGACTCACAAAATTCTTTCGATCGATAATCTACGATTGAGTTAGCTTAATTCGCGAGAAGCCCCAGACTGATTTCTTCGAGATATATCGAGGCGAAGCCGAGTCCCCCAGGAAATCAGTCTGGGAT
This sequence comes from Planktothrix sp. FACHB-1355, assembly GCF_014748295.1. Classification (NCBI taxonomy): domain Bacteria; kingdom Bacillati; phylum Cyanobacteriota; class Cyanophyceae; order Oscillatoriales; family Microcoleaceae; genus Planktothrix; species Planktothrix sp. FACHB-1355. Next base: position 2,732 of record NZ_JACJUP010000241.1, read on the forward strand.
GAATTGCGGCTCAACGGAGGTAGGGAGTTGACCAATTACACTGGAGCGGGAAAACGAGCAATCAGGCTTCTGACTAATTCTGATTTGGTCATGCCACGGCTAATTGCCTGTTGCTCTAATTGTCTCATCTTGTATCCAGTAATTCTAATTTCTAGCTTTTTGTCTTCCATTTTTGTCCAGACAATAGTTCATCCATACAATATATTGTTCTGTAGGTCGATAAACAGGAAAGTAAGCAAGTGAGAACAGCGTATCAGTACCGATTGCGCCCGACAAAACAGCAAGTTATTGAGCTGGATAGATGGCTAGCCATGCTGTGCGCTCAATATAACTACTTGTTGGCTGATAGGTTTGATTGGTACGAACGTAACCGTTCTCGCATCAATGCTTGTCCTCTGGTTTGCCACCTACCAGAACTTAGAGATAACCCCGACTATTACAGCCAGAAAAAGACTTTACCTCATCTCAAGAAAACTCATCCCTGGTATGGAGAAATCTACTCTCAAGTGCTTCAGGATGTAGTCAAGCGGGTCAAGGTTACGTTCGATAGGTTTCTCAAGGGAGACAATAAAGGTAAGTGTAGCGGGAAACCTAGATTTAAAACTCTTAATCGCTATCGCACCTTTACTTATCCTCAGATGAAGGAAGGATGTTTGCAGGGCAAACTTATTAACTTACCAATGTTTGGCAAAGTTAAGGTTGTTTGGCATCGTCCTCTGCCGGATGGGTTCAAAATCAAAACCGCATCTATTACCAAGAAGGCTGACGGCTTCTACCTAACGCTCTCACTAGAAGATAAAGCAGTTCCTGACATCAAACCAGATTTCAACCCAGATAAAATTACTGGGATTGACGTAGGGCTAAAGGAATTCTTAACAACTTCCGAAGGAGAAACAGTTGCCATTCCGCAACATTATCGCAAGTCTCAAAAGCGCTTACGGGTTATCCAGAAGCGGATATCACGGCGCAAGAAGGGAAGTAACCGTAGGGAAAGAGCCGTTAAGCAGTTAGGGAGACAACATAAGAAGGTTGCAGATAAGAGAAAAGATTTTCATTTCAAAACAGCTAATTGGCTGTTGTCAAAATATGACATAGTAGCGCACGAAGATTTAAATGTCAAAGGACTTGCTAACACAAGATTGGCTAAGTCTGTGTTGGATGCTGGGTGGTCAAGCTTCCTGTCGATACTCACAAATAAAGCTGAGAATGCTGGTTTGCTAGTTATCCCAGTAAGCGCCCATAACTCCTCACAAGATTGTTCCAATTGCGGCGAGAAAGTACCAAAAGAACTGCATATTCGGTGGCATGACTGCCCACTTTGTGGGTGTAGCCTAGACCGTGACCATAATGCAGCCATTAATATAAAAAATAGAGCGGTAGGGCAGTCCGTTCTTAAAGGTGCGATTCGTTCAGCCGAAATCCTTTACGGAGGGATGGCTGGCTTCAGTAGAGTAACCCAAAAGGTTGAGTATGCACTTTCATCCTCTGCTGATGACAACTTGATATCCATGCAGGTGAAGTTAGTATCCTAGAAAACTAAATCCTGTCGCCCTAGTGCGGGGTTGAAAGCACGTAAACTACCAAGTTCTCTTGGTAGCCCCTACAGAAGAGATTGACTATCTCGCTCTGTAAAGCGGGGACGGAAGTGGGAAAAGGTGGTAATAGCTGAAAGCACCCTCCGCAAGCAAGAGTCTAATAACCGACCCGGACGTGAAACTTAATCATAAGTGAAGCAATGGGAAATCGTGGGGTAGAACAGACAAAGTGTCGTTGAGCCATCGCTAGACCGGAACCAGGGGATATAAGCTTGTGGAACCAAAATCCACCTCCTGGGTTAGAAATATCTGACAAGGGTAAGGTCTAACAAATTCCTTTAATTGAGTTAGCGCACAACCTAGAACCCCGGTGGAGAGACACGCCCTAAAGGACTCAAACAATGGATATCAGGAACGAAATAACCCTCTGATGTCTCCTACAAGAGGTCGGTCTGTAGGTAGGAAGTCACCCATAAGACATCAAAGGGAAGGATGGTTCAAAAAGCAAAACGCCTAACCCGAAATAACGGGTAATGCCTGAAAAAGGATGGCGTAACTGCCAGGATATGCTGACGTGAACCGCAATGTGTCAAGTGCTAAAGGTGCAAGTAGTAATGGAAAAGCCTAAATCAGATTCACAAACGAATACTGAGGGATGGAAGACTGTTAATTGGCGACAAGCCGAAAAATATGTCTTCAAGTTGCAAAAACGCATTTACGCCGCTTCACGTTGTGGCAATGTCAAACGAGTCCGAAAACTCCAGAAGACATTAATGAGGTCTTGGTCTAACAGGGTTTTAGCGGTACGACGGGTAACACAAGACAACCAAGGTCGTAAGACAGCGGGAGTGGATGGGGTAAAATCGCTATCCCCAGCAGCGCGTCTAAAACTTGCAGGGCAATTGAAACTCACTGGTAAATCCAAACCCACCCGAAGGGTATGGATACCAAAGCCAGGAAAAGACGAAAAACGCCCATTGGGAATACCCACGATGTACTACCGCGCCTTACAAGCCGTAGTTAAAGCGGCTCTAGAACCTGAGTGGGAAGCCCACTTTGAGCCAAACAGCTACGGGTTTAGACCCGGAAGGTCATGCCAAGATGCGATTAAGCAAATTAAACTGAGCATACAGCAAAAAGCTAAATTCGTGCTAGATGCTGATATTGCGAAGTGCTTTGACTGCATAAACCATGAAGCATTGCTCCAAAAGTTAAACATAAAAGGCAAAATCAGGCGGCAAATTAAAGCCTGGTTAAAATCTGGAGTGATAGACCAAGGAGCTTTTTCAGCAACATCTGACGGAACACCGCAAGGTGGGGTAATCTCTCCACTTTTGGCTAATATTGCCCTCCACGGTTTAGAGGAAATGGTAAAACAGCTAGCTGGAACCCTGAACCTCAAATATCGAAGTGGGGGACGAATGAGTAAAAGGGATAAAATAAGTTCCCTGACATTGGTGAGATATGCTGATGATTTTGTCGTCCTACACGAAGATAAAACCGTTGTCCAAAGATGCCGAGAATTAATCTCGGAATGGTTAAAAGGCATCGGCTTGCAACTCAAGCCTGAAAAAACGAGATTAACCCACACGCTTCGACACGAACTAAGCGAGGATAATCAAGCTGGATTTGACTTTTTGGGTCATCACATTCAGCAATTCCCAGTTGGAAAGTATCGGAGCGATAAAGACAGTAATCGAGAAACATTAGGCTTTCACACCCTCATTACCCCAACTAAGGAAGCAAGTAAGATACACCAGAAAGAAATCAGAAGCATCATCTTAAAATATAGGTCATCGCCGCAAGCTGCGCTCATTAAAGACCTAAACCCTGTCATAAGGGGATGGGCTTCCTATTACAAAGCTTCGGATGCCGGAACATCCAGAGCCTTTAGTAATCAAGATAGAAGAACGTATCTGAAACTCCGAAGATGGGCAAAACGCCGGACAAAAAGTGCCAGTAAAGCACATCAACTCTACTGGATAACTATTGAAAACAACAACTGGGTTTTCGCAGCCAAAGAAGGTAAAAACCTCTATCGGTTACTTACACACATCGAACACCACAGTAGTAGTGACGATTATGTGAAGGTAAAAGGCGAAAAAAGCCCTTTCGACGGCGATTTAGTTTACTGGAGTTCAAGACTAGGCACACATCCCGAAATGCCAGAGCGTAAGGCTAAGCTAATCAAACAGCAAAAAGGGAAATGTGCTTGGTGCGGACTACATTTTCGAGCGGAAGATGTACTAGAAGTAGACCACAAAAATCCACTATCACTTGGAGGCAAAGACGAGTGGAAAAATCTACAGCTATTGCATCGACATTGCCATGATGAAAAAACTGCCAACGATGGAAGTTTGAAGTCCGTTAATGACAAAAGGTAGACACATTGAGTAGCCGTGTGAAGCGAAAGTTTCACGCACGGTTTCGGATGAGAGGGGCGGAGTGGTAACACTCCCCTCGACTCTACCCCAAGAGTCTCCTAAGCGATAGCCGGATTGTCTTGGAAGCCCACACTATATCCGTTTCGGATTAGTGTGGGAGATGTCACTTATCATGCCAAGCTAGAGTGGAGTTGTGCATCTTAACTCGCTATCTAAATAAGGGTCTGGGGGCTACACGACTCCGACTTCAAGGAAGTAGGGTTGGGAGGATGTCAACAAACTCGCTAGCATAGGACTGACTGAGGCAAGAGGCCATGATCAACGTAAATTTTAACTTAGCGAGTATGTCGGGCATTGTTCTGGCGCTTGCCGGAACTGCCCTATATGCTCTGAGAACTTGGCGACCGGAGTTATCGCGAGACTCGGACATCTTTTTTTCGGCAGTGTCTTTACTGTGTGGCGGGATTTTGCTTATTTATGGATGGCGGTTCGATCCAATCATGCAGTTCGGTCAGGTTTTGCTGACA
>NZ_JACJUP010000242.1:0-7154 GCF_014748295.1 Planktothrix sp. FACHB-1355
TGGAATGGGCAATTAACCAAGGATACCGTTAAAAATAATTTAACTTCGAGTTCCCTCTCCGGGGACTAATTTTTTTGTTTGGCTCGCTCGTATTTGTTAAGTAGAAGCTAATAAGCAGCTTACCATCCTTGATGATTGTGATCGAGAAATTGTTTATCACAGTCCTTGCACAAATAACGTAGCAAAAAGCGTAGAGGTAATATTAAGTTGGAATAATTGATTTCTCCAAAGTGCGATCGCGACATTGGTCGCACAGCTAAACCTAACTCAAAAGGAAATCCCCACAGATAGTTCAGCACATAGTCTAACCATAGAAGCTAAAACTCTATAGCTGAAGCTATCAGTGAGGAAAGTTCCAAACTTCCATCAAAGAAGTTTTGGCGCAATCAGTTTTTACGCCCTAGATGGATGTCCGTTTATTGAAAGCATTTGCAGCCTGTCCTTCTGACTGTGGTGTAACGGCTTTTTCAGCACACAAAGCGATCGGTAACATAAATACGTACTCGGACAGTTTTTGGTTAGGAGGATGTCCTAGCTCAATAGATTTGCTATCCTCACCTTGAGCAGAAACGGGTAAAAAGTAGATATTGTCTCCTGAGCTAAAAGTGTGTTTGACAGTGGCGACTAACCGAACGCCAATGGTATCAACCAGAGAAGTTTTTAACGGTTGTAATTCCTCGTCTTCTTCTAGCGCATTGCCAATATTACCTAAACATTTGAGTGCTTCATCAGAGATAAACTTGCTAATGCTTTTTTGCAGTTCTATCCCTCGACTATTGGCAATTTGTGTTCCCGTACCTCCCAAAGAGTATAAACCTGCAAAAGATTCATTACGATAGTGTCGCGAAGGAACCAAAAGCCGCCGTTGCTTCAAGGATTCGTAAAAATTGGTGAAGAAAAAGCGTGCTGTATCATCCTCATTGACAAACAAATCGATTTTGGGAATAACGCAGACAAATTTGGTCGTTTTTAGATGTTCAGCGCCCTTTTGATCTTGAAGGTCGCTCAGTAACTTTTGGAGGAGTTGCAACTGACTAACTTGTGCAGCATTTTGACGAGAGGAGTTAACCCGATTGTAGTTATCTTCCAATCCTTTCCAAGTCCCGTCTTGATCTCCTTTAGTCAGCTTTTCTCGAATAGAAGGTTCGATGGACAGGTCGAAAAAGAATACAATGGTTTCGGCGTTTTTGAGAATCCGCAATACCCAAGGTTCGGAGCCACTTTTAGTTAAACTCTGAGCAGCAACTTCTCCAGGGATATCGGTAAAAACAAAGTGACTTTTTCCAAAAGAAGTGTTGGGAAATTCAACTGATAGTTTGATACTCCGTCTAACACCCAGAGGATTTGGTTTTGGCATTCGTCCTGCCCAATATTCTTGATTCAACTCGTTCATGCGAGCTTCATCATCGGGGGAGTCAAAACTAACTGTAGCACCAAGCGCCGCCGCGTTGGTATAGAAAGTGGTAAAGCCTGTTAGCATCACGGTAGATTTGCCAGTGCCAGGGCTACCCAATAAAATGACAGAGTGGGTTTCTTCTGGTTTAGGATACCAACCGCATTTGTCATTTTCCCAATCGTAGTTAAGCAAATTATTTGTAGTAGAATTTTCCGGGATATCGCCTACTAAACCACTGCAAGCGAAATGCACAAATTTGTAAATTTGAGTACCCAAAAACTCAACAATTCTGGCTACGACATCAGGCTGATTTCCATTTACTGCACCTGAACCTAAAGCAGCTTCATTCGTAGTTGGGTTAATTCCCAGTTGACGCACTGCTTGGACAAATTTGGAATCCCATCCTAAATTAGGATTGCCTAAAACTACTTCAGAGCAAAGGAGACGATGCAGTAATTTGGGAGAAACGTATGTCAGGCGAGGGAGAATAAACAGAACATTCGTTTTGATGCCGATTAGGGAGACAACTTGTATGTTTTGTTGACTGCGATGCCCTAACATCAGCGCTAAAATAAATTGAATTCGCAGAACTGCTTCGGCTAAATTTGGATCGGGAGTTCCATTCAGCGCTTTGTCAAGCTGTAGAATGCACTTGAGATAAAATAAAAGGTTAGGACAAACTTCATCCAAAAGTGCTTCTAAGCTAGCCCGTTCACCGTAAAATTTCTTCATCCATTGGGCAACATATCTTTGCTCGAAGATCAAATCGATTAATGGCCCAGATAAAGAGCGAGGTTCTAATCCAGATAGTAAGATTTCCTTAGCACGGTTGTAAATCTTTTGTACCTTGTCTTTATTAGCGTCTAGATTGGTAGCAACGACAGCTTCAAAATCGCTACGCCTGTAGAAGCTCCAGAAATTCTGTCCCCACTCGAAATAGTCGATATTTTTGCTAACGTATTCCTCGACAGCTTGAGCGCCTTGGGTATTTTTGTAGACTCCACCTTCTGCTAAGAATGGATTGTCAGCTTTTTCTTTGCGGTAAGAAGAGTTGACGGAAGTAGATTTAATGCCAATAATATTGATCTGTTCGAGAACGGCTTCCAGACCTTCTAAAAAGCTGCGATAGTTGGTGATAGAACTATCTAATTCTAGTCGAGCTTTTTTGGTCAAAATCATATCATAAGTACCTTGGCGGCGAATACCAAGAATGGAACCACAAGCAGGGCAGGTGATGCCGCTGTGTCCGGGTTTTACAGTTTCGAGAAAGTCTTTAACTGTGTTGGATGTCATTGTGTAATTCCTTGTGAAACTTCTGTCTTTTTATCGGGAGAGTTTGAAAAAAATATGCTGGGTTGGCTGGAAAAAGAAAAAATTTTTACTAAGTTGTTAAGGAAGATAAAGCGAAAAGCGTTAGAAACCAGGTTATTTAGAGAAACCTGGTTTCTAACCAATTTTGTTGCCTTTTCTCAGCTATAGTTATTTATTCCAATCGCGTTACCCTTTCTCTGAGGATGATTTGGCGACCTTGTGTAACAATTAGTTCTTGGGCTGTAAGAATATAATGCACATTGCCGTTAGCTGCGACAAATTGGCGACTATTATAACTCCTGAGAGGTAGAATAATGCCACCGAGTCTGCCATTTTTGTCAACAGCGACATACATGGATGGTCTACCATTGATGCCGCAAATATAAACTAAGAAGTTTCTGGTTTCGGCGAAAACGTAGCGAACCATGTTAGGGCAACTTATGGCTGGGATGAACTGTTGTGCTATAAGTTGGGTTTGTGGGATAGGGTGGGAAGTGCCTAAAGTTTGAGATGCTGGTAGCTGAAGAATGGCGTTAACGGTGGGATGAGTTATCGCTGATGCTTGCGCCACTATGTTGGAAGTGAAAAACAAGGATACCCCGACACCTGCTAAAGCAGTGATGGATTTGGTTAATTTGAGGGACTTCATAGCGGCTACTCCTTACAACAAAAGCCTTTCAGCACTTCTACACCACTGTTTTGAGGACTAAATCTAGTCCGCGTGGAAGCTTGGCTGTTTGTTTATCGGTATAGAGTGAGGAGAATATGCAGGTTTTTTGGGAACAAGGTCAGCAATTTGAGGAATACTGTGGATAATTACAGTAGTTCTCCCCCTTTCAGCTATGCGTCCCTGGAAGCTTACTTTAAGTAGTGTTAGTCTTCTGGTAACAGTTTCGACGGCTTTACCGATTAATTTGTTAGTGCCTTTTTCGGTTCCACAGGTTTTGGCTCAGACGGTGGAGGAACGGAAAGCGGAAGCCGATCGACTGTTCCAGCAAGGTCTTGAGCAGTATCATACCAGTCAAATTGAAGTTGCTTTGCAGTCTTGGAAACAAGCATTGACTATGTATCGGGAGATTAAAGATCGTCAGGCTGAGGCGAAAGTACAAAGTTTAGCAGTTGCACGAGAAATCAAAAACCTTGTGGGTGAGGGGAGCGCTTTGTGCAATTTGGGTATTGCTTATGATTTTCTTGGAGACTATGCCAAGGCAATTGAATACCAGCAGCAAAGTTTAGTAGTTGCAAGAGAAATCAAAGACCGTCAGCTTGAGAAGAATGTGCTGGGAAATCTGGGCAATGCTTATAATTCTTTGGGAGACTATACCAAAGCGATTGATTATTATCAGCAGAGTTTTGCAATTGCAAGAGAACTTAAAGACCGTGTGGGTGAGGGGCAATCTTTGGGGGATCTGGGCAATGTTTATAATTCCTTGAGAGACTATACCAAAGCGATTGATTATTACCAGGAGAGTTTAGCAATTGCACGAGAAATTAAAGACCGTGATGTTGAAGGTACGGCTCTAAGGAATCTGGGCAATGCTTATAGGTTCTTGGGAAACTATACTAAAGCAATTGAATACGTGCAGCAGAGTTTAGCAATTGCACGGGAAATCAAAAACCGTGTCGGAGAAGGGGTAGCTCTGAACAATCTAGGTGCTTTTCTTGGTGAATTAGGCAAGTTCTCAGAAGCAGAGATAGCATTGCGGGATGGAATAGAGGTTTGGGAATCTCTACGAGTAGGTTTGGGTAGCAGAGATGCTGAAAAAGTGTCAATTTTTGAACGACAAGCTGGCACCTATCAAATATTGCAACAAGTTTTGATTGCTCAGAACAAGATCAATGAAGCATTAGAAGTAGCTGAAAGTGGACGTGCTAGAGCTTTTGTGGATTTATTAGCCATAAATCTAGTATCTCCAGATTATAATACTCCGTCTTTGACAGCTAAACATATTCAAAAAATTAGTAAAGCGCAAAAGGCGATAATTGTTCAATATTCAATTATTTATAATAAGTTCAAAATTAAAAGAAAAATACAAGGACGTGAATCAGAATTATACATTTGGGTAGTCAAACCGACAGGTGAAATTGCCTTTCGCCAGGTCGATCTCAAACCCCTATGGCAGCAACAAAACACTTCTTTACAAGAACTCGTTAGCAAAAACCTCGAATTAGTCTCCGCAGGTATCAACAGAGGTGAAAGCGATAATCCAACCCTTTCCAACAATCCATCTTTTGCCCCTGGAGACTTAGTAAGACTCAATAACGATCGCCCTAATTACCCAGCATGGCAGGTAGTTTCTGTCAATCCCCAAAATCGCACGGTAAGACTCAGGCAACCTTCTTTCGCGGAAGGCGTAATTATAGAACGCCCGATCGCAGATGTAACCAAAGTATCATCTCCCAACGCACAGAACAAGCGCTTGCAGCAACTCCATAAACTCCTCATCGAACCAATAGCCGACTTACTGCCAACTGACCCCAATGCCCGTGTTATCTTTATTCCCCAAGGAGCCTTATTTTTTGTTCCATTTCCAGCATTGCAAGACGCTGACAACAAATTTTTAATCGAAAAACACACTATCCTCACCGCACCATCGATTCAAGTTCTCGACTTAACCCACCAACAGCGTCAACGAGTACCGGGAACAACTAAAGATGTGCTAGTAGTAGGCAACCCCACAATGCCGGAAGTTTCGCCTTTTCCTGGGGAACCTGCGCGACAATTATCTCCTCTCCCTGCTGCGGAACGGGAAGCAACGGAAGTAGCACAAATGTTCAAAACTCAAGCGCTGATAGGGAATCAAGCTACTAAGACGGCTATTTTATCCCAACTGTCCAAAGCCAGAATCATTCATTTGGCGACTCACGGACTATTGCATGATTATACAGGTGGGGGTGTACCAGGCGCGATCGCACTCGCTCCCTCTCCTAACGATAACGGTTTGCTCACCGCTAGCGAAATCCTAGATTTGAAACTCAACGCTGAATTAGTTGTCCTAAGTGCCTGTAACACCGGAAAAGGGCGCATTACTGGTGATGGCGTAATCGGGTTATCTCGTTCTCTGATTTCCGCAGGCGTTCCCAGTGTAGTCGTCTCCCTGTGGTCAGTACCCGACGCACCAACAGCATCCTTGATGACCGAATTTTATCGCCAGATGCAGAGAAGTCCTGATAAAGCGCAAGCACTACGTCAGGCGATGCTTACCACTATCAGAACACACCCCAATCCTAAAGACTGGGCAGCTTTTACCCTTATTGGCGAAGCGGAATGAGAAAGAGTTACATATTTTTCCAATCCTCTCCCGATACATAAACAGAAAGTAACGGAGTTAAGACAAGAGGCGATTATGGCAACGACTTTACCACAGATTGCACATTATCTCGATGAACGTGGTTGGAAATACAAACTCGATGAAGAGAATAACTGCATCATCACTGGGGTCAAAGCTAAAAACGTTGAGAATTTTTGGCTTGTTATCAATTTAATGGAGAACGGAGAGTATTTTCAGATGGTAGCACCCCAACTGCTAACGGGAGTGAAAGATCATGTATATAAAGGGGTGTTGTTTCAAACTTTATTAGCACTTTCTTGGGAAACTAAGATGGTGCGGTGGGAATATAACCAGCTTGATGGGGAAGTTCGCGCCTCAATTGAGTTTCCTTTGGAAGATGGCGGACTTACTCAAAGACAGTTTGATAGATGTTTAAATATGCTGATTCAGTTGGTCGATGAGTTAGCAATGCCACGACTTAAAACAGTGCTGGAAACTGGAGAAGATCCCAATCAAAAAGAGTTGGGGGAAAGATTATTATTGAGTCTGCAAGAGATTTTACCAGATGGGTCGCTGGGTTTGTTGGAACAGGCGATCGCAGCCCGCAAGCAAAGAGGAATTAGTTGATGGATAGATTGATTTAATTTTGGCTTAATACTACTCGTTGTGAGGATAATAAAAACAATGAAAATTGAACGAGAAAATGAGGAAAAAATGTATTCGACTTTTCTCCAATTTAAATGGATGAATAATCATCTCGTTGTTCCAGATGATCCTTGGCGATCGCACCGAAAATTACAACAGAATGCTAGGAAAGTTATCCAGTTAACTCCGACAGCTAACGAGCGAAATTTAGCAGAATACTGGATAAAAGACTTGCAACTTAATGCTATATCAATCATTTGGTTTTGGTTGCTCCTTCGAGAATATAATTGCATGGCTGGTATTCTATTTTTACGCGAACCCCCATTAGCTAGATTGCATTTATCAGCTTATTTTGAAGAAAGTTGCTTTTGGATTGCCCACAAATTAGCTCTAAAGCGATCGGGAAAATCATCCTATTCCTACTTGTTTCAGGAATACTTTCAAATAGCTAGAGTCATAGCTGCTCAACCCGAAAAAATTTTGCAAGACTACGACCCTAGCCGCAGTAATAGCGTCAAAAGCGTCAAAAA
>NZ_JACJUP010000243.1:0-7078 GCF_014748295.1 Planktothrix sp. FACHB-1355
TTAGTTACTTTAAACATACCCCCCAACCAAGTTCGCCAAGTAACTGTTGATTTTCTCTATCCTCCCGACGCTACGCCACCGCAGGTAGTCACGGTGAAAACTTTGCCATAATATTTGCGATCGCATCTATCTGTTTGGGAATTATATGCCAAATCGGGATATGGCATTGCCATATCCCGATTAACTTATTCCGCAGACGGCATCTCGTCTAACACTTTCTGAAATTCAGCCAAAGAACCAATTACGATCGCAATCTTCAACAGCCTTTTCAGCACAGACACCCGATCTATGCCATTAATCGCCTCGACTATCGAACTTGGCACATATCCAAATCGGGTTTCCAGGATTTCGATCGCATTCTCTCTGGAAGTTTCAACAATTCCTTCTTCTTTCGCCAGCCGTTCGATACTGGTGACGTACCGCATTCTACTAGCCTCCTCGTAACTTCTCGCTACTTGTTTAAAACTAGACGCCAACTCTTGTGGCAAAACCATGATCCAGTCAATAAATCGAAACAATTGCACAACATCTTCGCGACTGTATCCGCGATCGTACAACCGTCTGACTAGGTTTAATTTCCACTGTAAACGACTCTCTGGGTTTTGTGGTGTCGCCTTTGTCCGCAAATGGGCCATCACCACCATCCCAAAGGGATTGGTAGTTTGTTCTAAGGTTTCCCATTGCGCTTCGTAGTCCAAAAGTTTGGCGATGGGAAACTCCAAGCTGACGCGACACCCCGCCAACTCATAACCGTAGCGGTCAGGTCGCCAATTTTCCCGATCGTCCGCCAAAACTGCCAAGCTGATGACTCGTTTTTCGTGGCGATCGAACAAGCGATAATTGTAAGTGTACATCCGCTTGGCAAATTCGATATCATAGCGTCCTTGGACTTCTACGTGGACTAATACCCAAACTTCCTCGCCATCCAGCAACCAAACCTTTGCCACCTTGTCCACCAGACACTTGCCAATTTCTGCATCTGGTTCCAGCTGTTGCAGTTCGTTGTCCAGAAATTCGTAAGGTCGCGTCCAGTCGATCGCATCATAAGCTAGAGGAAAAAAGAATTCCAAGAATTGCGGAAAATATGCTTCGATAACTTCTTTCCAAGGACTATCGTAATCCGTGCGTTGTTCGGTCATTCGATGAAAGGATTTTGGATTTTGGATTTTAGATTAGTTCGATTTTGCTTCACTCAACCCAACCTACAGAAAAATTTCATTCATAAGTGCGTAGGGTGCGAAGCGCGATCTCGTAACGCACCTTCGGGTTTTTCACCCCGTTTCAACCTGCATTAAATTTTGTTACGATTGACTGGATGCGCCCAAACCTTGTCTGGCGCTAAACTTCCCCTGCTACTTCCTTGGAGACTCCGAATGCTGCGACTCGAACATATCAGTAAAATATACCCCACCGGCGAAGTCCTCAAAGATGTCAACTGGGAAGTCAAGCCAGGAGATCGCATCGGCTTAGTCGGCGTCAACGGTGCGGGTAAATCTACCCAACTCAAAATTATCGCAGGCGAAATCGAACCCACCGCAGGCGAAATCATCCGTCCCGCCAGTTTGCACATTGCTTATCTCACCCAAGAATTTGAAGTTGACCCCACCCGCACCGTCAAAGAAGAATTTTGGCGTGCTTTTGTGGAAGCGAACAAAGTACATGAAGAACTGGCGCTGGTACATCGCGATCTGGAAACCGCGACCCCAGAAGAGTTAGACAAACTTCTCCGCAAAATGGATAAGTTGCAGCGGCAATTTGAAGCTTTGGACGGTTACGGTTTGGAATCGCAAATTGATAAGATATTGCCAGAACTGGGATTTGAGCAAGGAGATGGCGATCGTCTTGTCAGCGCTTTTAGCGGTGGCTGGCAAATGCGGATGAGTTTGGGTAAAATTATCCTGCAAAAACCGGATTTGTTGCTGCTGGACGAACCTACCAACCACCTCGATTTGGAAACGATCGAATGGTTGGAAACTTACCTGAAAGGTTTAATCACGCCGATGGTAATTGTCTCCCACGACCGGGAGTTTCTCGATCGCCTTTGCACTCAAATTGTCGAAACAGAACGCGGCGTTTCTTCTACATATTTAGGTAACTATTCCGCATATTTGCTCCAAAAAGCGGAAGCGAAAGAAGCGCAATTAGCCGCCTACGAACGTCAGCAAAAGGAACTGGAAAAACAACAAGCTTTCGTTGACCGTTTCCGCGCCAGCGCTACTCGCAGTACCCAAGCCAAAAGCCGCGAGAAACAATTAGAGAAAATCGAGAAGATTGAAGCACCGGAAGGTTCTTTAAGAACTCTGCATTTCCGCTTTCCACCAGCACCTCGCAGCGGTCGCGAAGTTGTCGAAATTAAAGATTTGGTGCATACGTATGATGATAAAATATTGTTTTTGGGTGCGGAATTGCTGATTGAAAGAGGCGATCGCATCGCATTTCTCGGCCCTAACGGTGCTGGTAAATCGACTTTGCTGCGTCTGATTATGGGTATGGAAAAACCCACTGAAGGTAAAGTGCAATTAGGCGCACACAATGTTATCCCCGGTTACTTTGAACAAAATCAGGCAGAAGCTTTAGATCTGACTAAAACTGTCATGGATACCATCCACGACGAAGTACCAGATTGGAAAAACGAAGAAGTTCGCACGCTGTTAGGTCGTTTCTTGTTTAGCGGCGATACGGTATTCAAACAAGTAGGTGCTTTAAGCGGTGGAGAAAAAGCGCGTTTGGCTTTAGCGAAAATGCTGCTGCGTCCGGCAAATTTACTAATATTAGATGAGCCGACAAACCACCTCGATATCCCAGCGAAAGAAATGCTGGAAGAAGCACTGCAAAACTACGACGGGACGGCAATTATAGTTTCGCACGATCGCTACTTTATATCCCAAGTCGCTAACAAAATTGTGGAAATCCGCGATGGCGAATTTCGGGTTTATTTGGGCGATTATCACTACTATTTGGATAAAATTGAGGAGGAAAAAGAACAGGCGAGATTAGCTGCGATCGCAGCCGAAAAAGCCGCCAAAAAAGCTGAAAAAGCGGCGAAAGAAGCAGCCAAAAAAGCATCTGCCAAACGCAAATAAGCAGCCTATTGTGCAGTAAAAAAATGATCGAACTGTACAAATATGTAGGTAACAATGAAATTCAGCAAAAGGTAGCTGCTTTCCCAGTCGGTCTTAGAATTGAGTCTGTTTCGGGTCTGGTAGTTTGGCTTTACCAAAACAGGCAAAAACCGAACCCATCGGGATTAATTGCAGCTACTATTACCACAAAAACGCGAGAACCTAAACTAAATTCATCCGAAACGAGGAAATTCCCGTGACCGCCTTAACTCAGGAACAACGCGCTGTAGAAATTCTCAATCGTCTCAAACCCCTCTATTCCAATTCTCCCTGTCCTCTCAACTACGAAACGCCTTTGCAACTGCTGCTAGCTGTTATTATGGCGGCACAATGCACAGACGATCGCGTCAATCGAGTCACCGCTCAACTTTTTCCCCGCTTCCCCGATGCAGCTGCGATCGCTCAATCCGACTACACTGAGTTAGAAACAATACTGCGGCCTCTGAGTATGTACAGCAGCAAAGCCAAAAACGTACAAGCCACCTGCCGCATTCTCGTAGAGCGGTTTGACGGTCAAGTACCGCAAAACATAGACGAGTTAGTAATGTTACCAGGTGTGGGTCGCAAAACCGCTACGATGGTGCTGCATTACGCCTACGGAATCGATGTGGGTGTAACCGTTGATACCCACGTCAAACGACTGAGCGATCGGCTGGGATTGAGCAAACAAACCGACATCGACAAAATTGAGAAAGACTTGATGCAGTTACTGCCCCAGTCAGAATGGGGGAATTGTTTTGTTTTTCTGACATATCATGGACGATCGATCTGCAATGCCAAAAAACCAACGTGCGATCGCTGCGTTGTCGCCGATTTATGCCCAAGTTCCCCTCAAAGCAGCTAAAAATACCTTGTTAACAAACACAAGAAAATGTAAATAAATGTTAAGAAAATTCTCAATTTACCACCAGACAAGCTAATTTTCGATCGGGGATCAAAGAGAACAAATAGAAAATGTCTGTAAAAACAAGCATTTTCAGCGAATTAGGAGATTCTCAACCAAGATGCGAAGTTGCAAAACTCTCCATAAAGTTGAGCAATCTTCCCGTAAGTCGGTGATATCATTTCGGATGTATCCGATACAAAGAGCGATCGAGTATGGCCCAAGCGCCTGTTTCGCCCGTAGTGCTAATAATCCTAGATGGCTGGGGTTACCGTGAAGAAACCGACGGCAACGCCATCGCCGCTGCAAATACACCCGTGATGGATAGCCTGTGGGCAGCCTATCCCCATACCCTGCTACGCACATCAGGAAAAGCAGTAGGTTTGCCAGAAGGGCAAATGGGCAACTCTGAAGTGGGGCATCTGAATATAGGGGCAGGGCGGGTCGTACCCCAAGAGTTAGTTCGCATCACAGATGCCGTAGAAGATGGCAGCTTGCTCAACAATCCAGCCTTAGTAAAAATTTGTCAGGAAGTCAAAAACAGCGGTGGTAAGCTGCACTTAGTTGGATTGTGTTCGGAAGGCGGCGTGCATTCCCATTTAAGTCATCTGCTGGGATTGCTGGATTTGGCAAAAGCACAAGAAATTGCCAATGTTTGCATCCATGCCATCACTGACGGTCGCGATACCAGCCCAAAAGAGGGTGTAGAAGCGATACAAAAAATTCAAGATTATATAGACCGAATTGGTGTAGGCCGCATCGTCACCATCAGCGGTCGCTACTACGCGATGGATAGAGACCGTCGTTGGGATAGAGTTCAAAAAGCCTACGAAGTGATGACCCAAGATGGTGCGGGCGTTGCGAGTTCTGCCGTCGAAGTATTGCAAGCCTGCTATGAAGAAGGCGTAACCGATGAATTCGTCATCCCCATCAGAATAGCCCCCGGAGCCGTAGAGCCGGGAGATGGTATAATATTCTTCAACTTCCGTCCCGATCGCGCCAGAGAATTAAGCAGCGCTTTTGTCAATCCCGAATTCAACGGTTTTCCCAGAGAGCAAATTCGTCCCCTCACTTTTCTCACTTTTACTCAGTACGACCCAGATTTACCGGTACTGGTAGCTTTCGAGCCCCAGAATTTGAGCAACTTGCTGGGAGAAGTGATTGCCAGACACGGTTTAAAGCAATTGCGTACTGCCGAAACGGAAAAATACGCTCACGTTACCTACTTCTTCAACGGTGGTCTAGAAGAACCATTTGAGGGGGAAGACAGAGAACTGGTACAAAGTCCGATGGTAGCAACCTACGATCGCGCACCTTTAATGTCCGCCGAAGCAGTCACAGATGTGGCGACAAAGGCGATCGAAAAACGCATTTACTCATTCATAGCCATCAACTACGCCAACCCAGACATGGTGGGACACACGGGTATATGGGAAGCCACCATTACAGCCCTGGAAACCGTAGACCGATGTTTGGGTCGCCTCTTAGAAAGCATCAACAAAGCCGGTGGCACCGCAATTATTATCGCCGATCACGGTAACGCCGAGTATATGTGGGATGAACAAGGTAACCCCTGGACTGCACACACAACTAACCCAGTTCCCTTTATCCTCGTCGAAGGCGAAGGTGTAAAAATTCCCGGACACGGTACAGACGTACAGCTGCGAAGCGATGGTCGTTTAGCAGATGTGGCCCCCACCATCCTGGAAATTTTAAAGCTGCCTCAGCCAGCGGAGATGACAGGCCGTTCCATGATAGAGCCCACAGAATTGCAAGTCAAAGCGAATCGGACACCGATGCGAGTTTCTCTATAATTTACTAATAGGGATTGGCCAGATGGAATTGGGCACAAGAAACAATACCCAATTCCAAATTTGCAATCCCAATCCAAAATCCAAAATCCAAAATCCAAAATCCAAATGACCGTTATCAAAATTGTAGAAATTATCTGGGCACTGTCTGCTTTAGGTCTGACCGTTCTAGTGCTGCTGCATAGTCCCAAAGGAGATGGCATAGGGGCTATTGGAGGTCAAGCGCAATTGTTTAGCAGCACCAAGAGTGCAGAAACAACTCTAAACCGCGTTACCTGGGGTTTAACCGTGATTTTTATGGGTTTAACCGTGCTTTTGAGTGCCAACTTGTTATCCTGATAACTCATATCATGTCCGGTGACATCGGTAGTGAAAAAAATTTGCGCTCACATCTGTGTTCATCTGTGTTTATCTGTTTTCATCTGTGGTTAAATTTCAATCCATGATTCGTGCAGACAAGCGGTTAAAATTCCGTCAAACAGATTTTTCGGATAAACTTCCAGCACAAAAATGCCGCGCAACTTAACGATCGCACTAGCAATCTGCACTGCCATCTTAATTATGGCAGTCGATCGCTTAGCAGCAATGCCTGCGGAGGCAAAATTACCGCCTCTCCAGGCACATCCTCTCCCAGCAACGCTGGCGCAGTGGCAGGACACAACCAAAAGCGGTGACTACTTCTCGGAAGTAAAGCCAACGGAAATGGGTTATTTAGTTTGGTCGCAATTGCCCGTCAAGGTTTACGTCCAGAAGCAAGAGGAATCGGCTGCAACCAACAGCGAGCGATCGCCAAAATGGATAGAGGCAGTTTTGCAAGCAGTACAGGAATGGAGCGTTTACTTGCCTTTGGAAGTAGTCAACTCGCCAGATCGAGCGGATATCAAAATTTGGCGATCGCGTCCTCCCCTCAGAGCCACCTTAAACCCCAGCACAGGTCGCTTTGAATTGCCTCGCGTTCGTTCCGCCGAAACTCTCTACGAATTTTATCTTCGCAAATTCCCAAATTCTGCCACAGTTTTATCACAAAGATTTAATATTCAAATTAGTCCCAACCAAGCCCCCGATTACATTTTACCCAGCGCCCGCCACGAACTCGGTCACGCACTCGGTATTTGGGGTCACAGTCCTTTAGAAACGGATTCCCTCTACTTTGCACAGGTACGCCATCCAGCCCCTATTTCATCCAGAGATATCAACACCCTCAAACGCATTTACGAACAGCCCACTCGTATAGGATGGTCTTTGCCAGAAAGTTAGGTTCT
>NZ_JACJUP010000244.1:0-7073 GCF_014748295.1 Planktothrix sp. FACHB-1355
CTTGAACGATGCTACTCGTGAGGGAATGTTCGTAACGGATAACTATATTACCAATAACCAAGTTAAATCCCTCTTGTGTACGCCGATCGTCCATCAAGCAAAACTCGTCGGTATCCTGTACCTGGAAAACAATCTTACAAAAAGTGCCTTTACTCCGGACAGATTGGAAATATTAAAAATCCTTTCTTCTCAAGCAGCGATTTCTCTGGGGCTAGCTCAAGCAGTAAACGAAGTACAAGACACGGTAGCGTATCTGAGAGCCATCATTAACAATATTGCCGATGGCTTGTTAGTGACAGATACCTATGGAAATATCGCTCATGTCAATCCCGCTTTGTTATCAATGTTCCGTCTGGAAAATACCAAAGTCATCGGCAAAGACTGCCAAGAAATATTCAACAGTAAAATAGCAGAACTATTAGACCAAACCAAGGAATCTCCGAACGAAGTTTTGACCGCAGAGGTAGAACTGGCAAATGGGAAAATAGGCAAAGCGGTGGCTACTACCATATCCAAAAAATATTCTAATTCTGAATTGACAATTACCGATCGCCTGGGCTCGGTAACCATTATCCGGGATATCACCCAAGAAAAAGAAATTGACCGCATGAAAACGGATTTCATCTCGACAGTATCCCACGAATTGCGGACACCGCTTACCTCAGTGCTGGGCTTTGCCAAACTGATTCTCAAAAAAATAGACGATGCCATTTTACCAGTCGTTCCAGAAGACGATCGCAAAGCGCAAAGAGCGTTCAAGCAAGTCAACCAAAACATCAACATCATCATCTCAGAAGGCGAACGACTGACAACTTTAATTAACGATGTCTTGGATATCGCCAAAATGGAAGCAGGCAAAATAGAGTGGAATATGCAGCCAACTTCAGTAGCGGAAATCATCGAGCGTGCGCTCGCATCCACATCTTCGCTATTTGAAGCCAAAGGAATAGCACTCCACAAAAACATCCCCACCGAATTGCCAGCAGTGACAGGCGATCGCGATCGCTTACTACAAGTATTAATCAATCTGCTTTCTAATTCTGTAAAATTTACAGAAAAAGGCGCTTGTACAGTCAAAGCAATTCCGCAAAGCGAGGCAATTATTGTCAGTGTCATCGATACAGGGATCGGAATTGCTCCAGAAGATTTACACAAGGTATTTGAGAAGTTTCAGCAGGTAGGCGATACCCTCACAGACAAACCGAAAGGCAGCGGTTTGGGACTGCCAATTTGCAAGCAAATCGTTGAGCATCACGGCGGCACAATTTGGGTAGAAAGTCAACTGGGTCGGGGAAGTAATTTCTCATTTACCCTACCGATTGTTAACGCGGCTATGGCTCAGCCAGACAAGATATCGATCGACATTTTGGTAAAGCAACTGAAAGAAAGCTTTGTCCAAACAGCAACTTCTACCTCTTTCGATCGCAAAACTATTCTGGTCGTCGATGATGATGAGAACATTCGCGCCCTTCTCAGGCAGCAACTAGAACCAGAAGGTTATCAAATCAGAGAAGCTAAAGATGGAGTAGATGCGATTAATAGAGTAAAACAAGAAAAACCAGACCTAATTATTCTAGATGTGATGATGCCTCAAATCAATGGTTTTGATGTAGCTGCTGTGTTGAAAAACGACCCGCAGACCCAGAACATTCCGATTATCATTGTATCGATCTTTGAAGATAAACAACGAGGTTATCTTCTGGGGATAGACCGCTATTTGCAAAAGCCGATCGATGCCGAATCTCTGCTCAGCAATATCGATACACTGATCTCTCAGGGTTCCTCGAAAAAGAAAGTTCTGGTCGTCGATGAAGATGCCTCCGCAGTAAAAACCCTCTCCGAGGTGTTAATTTCCAAAGGATACACCGTTGTCGAGGCATCTAACAGCCAGGATGGCATTGAAAAGGCACTAGCAGTACAACCAGATATGATTATTGTTGATGGCGGATTTTCAGAGCAACACAATCTCATCAAAACTTTGCGGTTTGAGAAGGGCATGGAAAATGTTTTCTTTCTTTTATTAGCGGACGAACAAAACGAAAGCCCCGAACACATTTAAAAATTTTAAATGGTGAACTTGAAGAAAAAAAAATTAATTTTTGCTCCAAAATCCAAGTGGTATCCCGATCTTAGCCATCGCGCTAACCGCGAATTCAGGCTCAAACCAGTGCGAAATACACCTAAATTATACTTAATCCCCTGCTTCCGCTTTTTGACCCTGACTCTCAAGGCACGAGCTACATAACGGAAGCCCACTTGTGCGGACTAAAGAATAAGGGCGATAATCAAGCTGGATTTGATATTATACCAAATCCGGGTCTGCTACCCCCTTTTTCAGCCTCAATGTTGCTCCAACTCGTACTGCCCACTTTCCCGCGCTCCGTTCGGCTGACGCGAGCGTCAGCCCGCTCCCTCACTCCTACGGGGGTAATCGAAGCCGATTTGGTATTATGTCTGTTGGTTGGCGTTTACCGGACTCATTTGCACTGAAAAAGTGTAGGCATCACCCAGAAATAGGCTCTTAAGAAAAAATCAAATTTATTCAGTATAGAGGTCACTTTTATGAGCAAAAAAATATTGATTGTCGATGATGAGCCTCACATTAGAGTTCTCATGGAACAAACCCTAGAAGATCTGGAAGACAAAGGGGTAGAACTGTTGATGGCAGACAACGGCGAAAAAGCCCTAGAAACCATCAAAAGAGAAAAACCTCAACTTGTATTTCTGGATGTGATGATGCCTAAAATGAGTGGTTTTGAAGTATGTAACGCTGTCAAAAAAGAATTGGGGATGTATGAGGTTTATATTGTTATGTTGACAGCGAAAGGACAGGAGTTCGATAAACAAAAAGGAAATGATGCAGGTGCAGATTTGTATATGACAAAGCCTTTCGATCCGGATGAAGTCCTGGAAAAATCTATAGAAATTCTGGGTCTCTAATCAGACTATTTAATGGCATTTTGAACAATTAACTTAGCTATGAATTCTCGGTTGAGGATGCAAAGTAGCCAGCACATTACTTTCCACGATCGCCAATTCCTCCAATCTCTGCATCACAGTTTCCCGATCGAAATAAGTATCTGCCAAAATCCAATAAATCCCGAAGTGACGGGCCTCCGAAGCCATCAAACCGCGATAAAATTGGGCTAACTCCCGATCGGGACAGGCATCGGCTAACAAACCCAGCCGTTCGTGACTGCGAGCCTCTATCAAACCGCAGACCAGCAAAGTATCCAACAAGCGCATCGGTTCATCGCGGCGAATCTCCGAGTTGAGAGTAGCACCGTAGGGAGGCGCTGGCAGTGGGCCAAGCGGAATACCCCGCCGTTCCAGCCACTGGTTGACCAGCTCGAAGTGTTCCAATTCCTCGCGAGCGATCGCAGTCAGCATCCGCACCAACTTGGTATTAGAAGGATACCGAAACATCAAATTTATTGCCACCCCAGCCGCCTTGCGCTCGCAGTGCGAGTGATCCAGCAAAATCGTATCCAGGTTGGCTAGAGCTTGTACAACCCATTCCCATCTCGTGGGTTGCTTGAGCGCGTTAATAGTCGTTAGCATAAAAAATTACCACAAGCACTTTTTTTGCCGATCGGCTGCATAATTAAGTTAGCAGGATGCTGACGGCATTTGCTAACTTTCCAGTTCATCAATCAGCCAGTGCAGGCTCTATATAAATTCTTACCGACTATTTTGCAACAGAAAGCCGAATGAGCGAAACTACCAACCGTCGCATCATTATCGGTGATGTTCACGGTCATTACAACGGCCTCATGACCTTATTAGAGGCGATCGCACCAGGCGAAGACGATCGAGTCTATTTCTTAGGAGACTTAATCGATCGTGGCCCACAAAGTTTTCACGTTGTCGAGTTTGTCAGCACAAACTCCTATCCATGTTTGCTGGGAAACCACGAGCAACTATTGCTCGACAGCTTCGCCAACGGAAAACCACAAGCTCACATACTGCAAGTCTGGCTCTACAGTGGCGGTAACGCCACGATCGCCAGTTACCCAGAATCCCGCATCCCATCAGAACACATAGACTGGTTGCGGATGCTACCACCTTATCTAGATTTGGGCGATCTCTGGCTAGTTCATGCAGGCGTCCATCCCCAGATGCCCATTACAGAGCAAAACGCCGACCAATTTTGTTGGATTCGGGACGAATTTCACTCTATACCCAAACCTTACTTCCCCGATAAACTAATCATTACAGGTCATACCATCACTTTTACCCTACCGAACATCTCCCCTGGAAAAATTGCCCAAGGACAGGGTTGGTTAGATATCGACACAGGCGCATATCATCGCAAAAGTGGTTGGTTGACCGGATTAGATATCACCAACAAGCTTGTCTATCAAGTCAATGTGTTTGACGGCTCAATTCGCACTTTACCGCTACAAGAAGCAGTAGCAAAGGTTGAACCACAGCAAATACTTGCCCGTCACTAGCTCAAAATCGGGTTTCTTGAAGAAACCCGATTTTTTTAATAATTGCGAGATCGCAGCAGCGCTCGAATATTTGTTCGATATTCAGTCTCGTCCAAACCATCGCCCACATTAGCCCTAGCTGGATCGATCGCCCGCTCTAAAGCCACAATGCGATCCTTCGGAGCTGGATGAGTGCTTAAAAAGCTCGGAGGCGAAGGTTGACCGAGCAGTTTTTCCATAAATCCCACTATTCCCGATTCAGCGTAGCCCGCTTGCCTGATATTTCGCAATCCCCTTTGGTCGGCTTCCAATTCATCCTTACGACTTTGAGGACGGTTAACTGCCAAATCCACGCCCAGCCTTACCATAGTATTGCGGTTCAGTCCAGCCGCTGTAGCGAGTCCGCGTTCGATCGCCACCTGACGCATCTGTTCGATCGAATGGCGGCTAGCAATGTGACCGATTTCGTGACCCAAAACGCTCGCTAGTTGGGCTTCATTATCTGCCGCCACCAGCAATCCCGTGGTAACGTAGACAAATCCCCCCATCGTGGCAAAAGCATTGATGCTATTGTCTCTGACCACCTGAAACCTGTAAGGAATATTGGGGCGATCGCTCACAGATGCCAAACGCTGTCCCACCCGATCGACATACTCCGCAATTTGCGAATTCCGATAAAGCTGAAACTGACTCGACAGTAACTGTGTATTAATCTGCCCCCCAATCTGGACTTCCTGCCGATCCGATATTTTAGATAGCTGTATAATTTGAATTCCCTGCAAAATTAAATCTTGCAACGGCAGTGCTTTGGTGGCTGGAAGTGCAGTCACCCATAGGGTCAGCGCCACGAGCGCAGAAAGTAACGGATAATACCAGCGCCCACGGAAACGAGCGAAAAATATCGACTTGACGTTCAACATAGCAGAGCAATCTCAAAAAAACTGAAAGTGAAAACCTTTCCGGAAGAAGGTTCGGTACAAGAAGTTTATAAGACAGACGCATTTTGAGTAGTTCAAGTTGCGATCTGAGTTTTTGCGATCGCAGTTGAGTTCTACCATATTGCACATCAGTCATTTTCTGAACTCCCCCGCTCACCCCTGGCTGTTCAATTTGTCATTAAATTTCTACAATAATTGGCTGGCAGGTATTTCTCACTAAACCCCTTTCTCAATTAGCAACGGAAAATTCTCATGAAAAAGATTTTAGACTCTCAAGGTCGCTTGTTAGGCAAACTCAGCATCCTGGACGTGGGTGCAGCTATAGTGATTCTGCTCGTTATTGTAGGTATCTTTTTCTTTCCCGGTACTTCCGGTTCCGTGGCTCAATTGGGAGTAGCGACAAGACCCGTCGAAGTTGATGTCGTTGTCAGGGGTTTGAGCATTCGTAACCCCCAAGAGTTAATCAAGCAGTTTCAGACCAAAAAGAAAACCAATATCATTATCCGCAATCAACCATACGGTCAGGTTGACATCAAAGCCGTCAAAGAACTGCCCAGAACTGTAGTCGTTCCCCAACCCGATGGTTCCGTCAAAGCACTTCCCGATCCGAGAAAGGATACTTTTAGCACCGATATGGTAATTACTTTAACTGGCAAAGCCCAAATTACTAACAACGGCCCCGTTCTCGGCAACAATAAAATCAAAGTCGGTATGCCGATCGAATTGGAAGGCTTCGATTATGATTTCAACTCCAGCGTTATCGATGTACGGATCAAAAGTTAATTTGGCAACACTAGGGTGGGCTTTTGCCCACCCTATCGGCTAGCTGAGTTCTTTCAAAAATCGCCGAATCAAACCGATTGTCACCGCAGGCAATTCCAGCTGAGGCGTCAACCCGACATCTTCCAAATGTTGAAAAAATCGGATGGCTGAGGGATTCAAACTTGCCAAGCGCTGCCCTATTTCTGGCCCCGTAAACTGAGACTGTTTGCCCCAAATAAACGCGGTGGGTGCAGTTAACTGGGAAATGTACAAGGACAGATCGAAGCTCAAATCGCCCCGCACAAACGAAAGTGCCGCATATTCAGCATTTTCTGCCAAAGCCGATTCCAGGTATGCTTCCACAATCTCATCGTAGACCCGACGAGCATCGGCAAATTGACGCTGCTCTAAAAATGTCCTAATACCTTTGGGGTTGGCAACTCCGGTACTGTAGATGATGCGATCGAGAATCGGTACGCTTACCAGCTGGGCAAAGAAGCTACTGGCATAATTTTCCCCAAAATCCGCCAGACCTGCGGGAGTAGTCAGAATTAGGCACTTGAATAATTCCGGGCGGTTGATGGCTATCCTGATGGTAAAAGCAGCTGTCAGAGAAGACGCAATTACAGGCACAGGCCCATTGCAAGTTTGCTCGATAAACTCTGCGATCGTCGTCAGGTAATCCTCAATCCGGTAATTGCGAGCTGGATGGTTCGACTTACCCCAACCGATTAAATCCGGTGCCAAAATACGGTATTCCGTAGCAAAAGCGGGATATACCTTAGACCACTCGTAGGCAGATGACCCGCCACCAAAGCCGTGCAAGAATACCAAAGTAGGCAGTTCTTCTGCACCAGTAGCATCCTGACGCCCCCATAATTCCCCTTGGGCTGTGTAATATACCATTCTGCCGAGGGAGGTCATCACCGATAGTTGTTCA
>NZ_JACJUP010000245.1:0-7071 GCF_014748295.1 Planktothrix sp. FACHB-1355
GGACTTTTGCTGAGTATGATGATGCAGATGAAACGATTTCGTTAAATTCTATTTCTTTTCAAATCACACTGGCAGATATTTACGATAAGGTTGAGTTTGAGGTAATAGAAAGTAGCGAAGATTAGAAATATTTTTTACCGCAGATGAACGCAAATGAAGATTTGATTTGGCAAGAGTGATTAAGAATCGGTCATTTTACCTTTGACTATTAAGTAAATAGAGCCAGGTAACCAGAATAAAAGTGCTGTTCCTACTTGAAAAAAGTTACCATTGTGGAAAGCTTCATATAAATAATAGATGGTGGAAGCTAGACCGATCGCACCAATAATTCGCAGTGTATATGGGTGACTTTTGGGGAAGAAACAAAAGATGGCAATAACAACGCACACTCCCACCAGTCCGGCTGTACCCCAATAGAATAATGGTAGATTTTCAGGGGGTCTGGTGGCTAATATCTCTCGCATTTGCAAGATGAGAGAAATACCTGCAATTACAGAGAGAAAACCTAAAATATTATAGAAAGTTCTGTTCATAATCTTCGATTGTATACGATCATATATAAACTTTAAAAGATAATCATTTATAGATCCCCGACTTCTTGAAGAAGTCGGGGATCTTAACCTACTACCTACTTACCAATTCCCCATTCAGCCATTAGGAAATTTCATCTAAATCGACCCACTCATCATAGGACGAGTCATAATCTAGATAATGTATAAAGTATTGATTGCCTCGGATTTCCTGAATAGTTGCTGTATACCAATCCTCTTCATCATCATCCCAAACTTTGACTATTTGACCAACTGCATATCCATTATCGTCGGATGAATTACGATCGCGAACACGCACATCGGACGCATCAACCCAATCGTCATCAGATGAACCGTAACCGACGTAATTAACAAAGTATTCGTTCTTTTTGATTTTCAGAATAGTTGCTTGATACCAATCTTCGTCGTCTTCATCCCAAACTTCTACAGTTTGACCGACTGCATACCCACTAGCCGATTGTCCGCCCGACGAGCTACTTTGGGGAGAACTTTGTTTTTCTTGTTCGATTTCTGCTTTAACTAAAGTATGTGCTTGCAAAATTAAACGGCGAGCTACAGTTTGAATCCCGGTATGTTCGTAATAGTTAGTAGTTTGATCCAAAAATGCCGCTACGAAATCTAAATTATCATCAGCAATTTGGATAAAACTACCCACATGACTGAGGATTGCTTGGGGAGTAACGCCTGTCTTAGATACTAAGCCGTTCATCCAACCTTGCACGGCGTTGAAACTCTGAGTAATAAAACCGAATTTATCAGAGGTATTACTACCGGGCAGATAGTTTTGTACGGCTGTAAAGGCAGGATTTTGAGCGACTGCGCCAGCATTTGAACCGCTAATCATTTGGTGTATTTTGCTCAAGAAGTCTGGCCCTAATGGGAGCATTCCATCTAGGCAAACTAGAGCGCTCATCCGCATCATGGCGGCATCTTGATAATTGTTGCTGAGAGAATTCGCAAACTCTTGCGGGTTGGGATTAGGAATACCGTTAAGTTTGCAGAAGGCAATAATTTCGACTGCTATTTTCAATAACAGATCGACAGTTTGAGCGGTGTCTGCTTTGGGAGTGATATTGCCTAAAAAAGAGAGGAAACTAATTTTTTCACCTACTTTATTGGCTAAAGCCGCCGTTCCCATTGCTACGTCTGCTTTATCAATTACCTGATAAAGTTGGATGGCTGTTTGGTAGCCTTGTTGAGAATCTTGATATAAGAATGCAGCTCGATCGCGAATTTTTTGGATTACTTTGGCATCGCTTTCTCCGGTAATAGCACGGATACTGTTATCAAAACCCACCAAATTATTCCATTGACCTGGGGCAACGAAATCCAGAGCCTTTAAAGCTTTGACAGTAATACTATCATTTGGTAACTCGTCAACTAGCTGAATAATGGATTTGCCCATGTGTTTATTCTGGAACTATAGAACGCAATAATCTTATTAAATTCTAAGATATCCCCAAAAAGGGGAGTTATTCATAATATTTAATATGAGGATAATATTTAAAGGTTTATTAATAATTCAAAGTAAAAAATTAAAATAAAAAAATAATTAAATATTACTGGCCGATCGGATAGCGATCCGGATAATTCGAGCGATCGCTTGTATGGCCCGCAGAATGGGTATACATATAAAGTAAGATTATATTCATCTGCCATTTGCCACCCCCTCGACCCCATGTTCTGCGACTACCTGGTTCAAATCCTCACCGCCCGCGTCTACGATGTTGCCGAAGAAACGCCTCTAGACTATGCCCCCAACCTCTCTGCACGGCTAAATAACAAACTTTTGCTCAAAAGAGAGGATATGCAGTCTGTCTTCTCCTTTAAGCTGCGCGGTGCATATAATAAGATGGCGAATTTGCCGCCGGATAAGTTAGCACAGGGGGTAATTGCTGCATCGGCGGGAAATCATGCCCAAGGAGTTGCCCTTGGTGCAAGGAAATTGGGGACTACAGCGATTATTGTTATGCCCGTCACCACACCGCAAGTTAAGGTGGATGCGGTGAAAGCTAGGGGAGGAGAGGTGGTGTTGTATGGCGATACCTACGATGACGCTTATGCGTATGCCCGTCAGTTGGAAGCAGAGAAAGGGTTAACTTTTATACATCCATTTGATGACCCTCATGTGATTGCCGGACAAGGTACGATCGGCATGGAAATTTTGCGCCAATATCAGCAACCGATTCATGCTATTTTTGTGGCGATCGGCGGTGGCGGATTGATTTCGGGTATTGCGGCGTATGTGAAGCGGATACGCCCGGAAATCAAGATTATTGGCGTCGAACCGGTGGATGCGGATGCGATGTATCGATCGCTCAAAGCTGGCAAACGGGTAAGATTGCCGCAAGTCGGCTTATTTGCTGATGGGGTAGCGGTGCGGGAAGTGGGGGAAGAAACTTTCTGGCTGTGTCAGCAATACGTAGATGAAATAGTGCTGGTGGATACCGATGCTACCTGTGCGGCGATTAAAGATGTGTTTGAGGATACGCGATCGATTTTAGAACCAGCAGGTGCGTTGGCGATCGCAGGTGCAAAAGCTTATGTCGAACGAGAACAAATCGAAGGAAAAACCTTAGTTGCCGTCGCTTGCGGTGCTAATATGAACTTCGATCGGCTCAGATTTGTCGCAGAACGAGCAGAATTTGGCGAACGCCGCGAAGCCATTTATGCCGTCAATATTCCCGAACAACCGGGCAGTCTGCGTAAGTTTTGCGAATGTCTTGGCAGACGCAATCTAACTGAATTTAGCTATCGCATTGCCGATGAAAAAGAAGCACATATTTTTGTCGGCGTCCAAATTCAAAACCGTGCCGACGCTGGCAAAATGGTCGAAAGTTTTGAACTCTGTGGTTTCAAAACAATCGATCTCACCGATGACGAATTAACAAAATTACATTTGCGCCACATGGTAGGCGGACGTTCTACCCTCGCACACCATGAATTGCTCTACCGTTTTGAATTTCCCGAACGTCCCGGCGCATTAATGAAATTCGTCAGTTCCATGAGTCCGAACTGGAATATCAGTATGTTCCACTATCGCAATAATGGTGCAGATTACGGGCGAATTGTAGTAGGAATTCAAGTGCCGCCCAATGAGATGAAAGAGTGGGAAGCTTTTCTCGATACGCTGGGATATCGCTATTGGGATGAAAGTAACAATCTGGCTTATAAGTTGTTTTTGGGGTAGAGAGAACGGGCAATTGATAATCCGTTTTATCCCGCTGTACACGCTCAATAAAACTCAAATGCAGACTTACACAAAAAAAATCATGCCAATTACTCTTGAGTTAATTGCCAAAATTCATCAAATAAGGCTAGCTTAGCCTCTTTGATGGACAAGAAAGAGCTTTTGCTAAATTTGGAACCGATGCGATATTTCCAGTGTCCAGGATTAAACTTATTGGGAAACACACCCAGATTATATCCATCTATATTTAGAAAATGATTACCTTTGTCCGAAATGCGCCACTTTCTCGTCAGCCACTTTGCTTTTCGAGCCGCCTTATTCTTCAATTTATTTTCTTGCAAGCGGGGATTAATATAGTCATCGCTCAGCTTCTCAGCACACACACAGCCAACCTCAAGTTGGCCATCGAAATCATCATGTTCTAAGATATGGACAAACCGAATACGTTCGTTTCCGCACATCTCACAGGTTGCGTAATCTGTCTCCTCCGGTGAACTACCGTCCTCACGTACATCGATTACTGTTATACATCGCCATCCTTTATGTGGAATTTCAGGCTGACTCCATAAACCAGTCATAGAGTAAATTCAGTAGATTGTTTTGGGATAAAGGGTTTTGAAGAAAGAGCGTGGAGTTTTATTGCTTGCTAACATCTTGTATTCTAGACCTTATAAGTATCCCTTGACAATAGTATGTCATAATTAGCATATTGATCGACAGCACCAGTCCAGTCAAAGAGATAGGCAATAATGAAAAAAGTCTTTCAATCAACCGCAATAGTCGATCGGCATTTGCAGGATTCAGCCCAAATCCATTTCTTTCAATAGGGCGTGTAGCAACATTCCAAAATTCAACACAATTTTGAGAGGTAATATGTAAACTATCACCATTTTGGCGTAGTTTTCGGATAGCTGTTCTGATAGTTGGATGAAGTGAGTGAGAGCGATCGACAAGGCGCAACAGCACGTTAGTATCGACTAAGTACATCACAGTTATGGGTGTTCCTCGTAAATGCCAGCGCGACTCACAGCATAGTCTGATAGTACAGGTACATTCGTTCCTACACAAGCCTCGAATTGATCGGCTAAATTATCTGCGATCGCTTCCAATTCTTCATCCTCCCTTGCAGATATCTCATCTTTAGATTCAGCTTCTTTTACTCTTGAACGTTCTTTATGCAAAGTTAGAAAATCAACGAAATCAAGCACTGACTGAATTTTGGCTTCTGGTAAAGAATGCAGTTTGTGAACTATTTCTTCGATCGAGATTTCCATATTTATATAAACTATGCAAGTAACTTTATCAATTAGTATAGCAGCTTGTTAGATATTTTCGTCTGCGATCCGAGCTATGCTAGCTACAGGTGCGACTGCTAAAGAAATTGGAGAGGCTATCTCTAGTGTAGGATAAATGCGATCGCGACGATGTAGTAAGGTTTGGCGCAGAGAGTATAGAATATATTAGATATGATATATAGCGAACATGGATGATGATAGTAAACCTCTAGTCTGGTTACACGGTGAGGTCAAAACACCACCATTTAGTCAGGAAGCACGTATTGAAACGGGCGTACTGCTGAGGCGATTGCAACAGGGTGAAAACTTGGGATTGCCACATTCAAGACCCATGCCAAGTATTGGCAACCATTGTTATGAATTAAGAGTTCGGGATGCAGACAAGAATTGGAGAATTATTTATCGAATTGATGAAGATGCAATTTTAATTGTGGAGGTGTTTAATAAAACGACAAGATCCACACCTGCTAACGTAATTAAGATCTGCAAAAAACGACTGAGTAAATATGACAGCGATTCAGAGGAATAGTGATATGGATCGAGCTAAAAGAGAACGCCTAGAAGCAAAGGGCTGGAAAGTTGGAACGGTTTCCGAATTTTTAGAACTGACCCCAGAGGAAACCGCATTAATTGAAATTAAATTAGCCCTCAGTCGTAGTTTAAAAGAGCGACAAAAAACGCTAAGTATTGCCTTAGCTGAAAATGCCGATGCTTCTGTTTCGATCGAATTACTGATCCGAGCTATGCTAGCTACAGGTGCAACTCCTAAAGAAATTGGAGAGGCTATCTCTAGTGTAGGATAAATGCGATCGCAAAAAGCTATGTTATAAACCTTCTATGCAAACACCACAAACCGAACCAACACCTGAAGCCTTAATGCCAAGCCTTTATGAAACTGACTTTTATGCGTGGACGCAAGAACAAGCGAAACTGCTCAAACATCAGCAATGGAGTCAGCTTGACTTGCCTAATTTAATAGAGGAGATTGAATCTTTGGGAAAACAACAGCGTGCAGAACTGAGAAATCGATTAAAGGTTTTAATCGGACATCTGTTGAAATGGGAATTTCAGCCGGAACGACGAAGCCGTAGTTGGTTAATGACAATTCGCGTTCAGCGTCGCGATACTCAAGAATTACTGCAAGAAAATCCCAGTCTCAAACCTTATCTGCAAGAAGCAATTCAAAAAATATATGAGAGTGGTAGAGATCTGGCTGTCGGAGAAACAAACCTGCCACTCAAAAGCTTTCCTGAAAATTGCCCGTATACGTTAGAAGAAATTTTTAGCGATCGCTTTTATCCAGGTGAACTTGCGGCGGATGACTTAATGGAATAATGGCTTATTCAGCAAAACTAGCTCAGATTAGCATCTGTATGATAAGTTTGAGCGGGTAGGATCGCCTACAGCCAATCTTGTATAGGAATGTCACGTTATGAGAAAACTTTACTTTTTGCTTCCCGGTACAGGTAAAAAATTTGCTTGCGGTGGTCTTTGGGCAGAGTTAAAAACATACAATCTTGCTAAGCAAGTTTGCAGTGCGGAAGTCGTGACTTATCGTCAGCGGGAAAAAGACACGCTTTTTTTAGATGACTTGCTGAAAGAGCCAAATTTAGATGATGTTATTTTGGCGATTAGTTGGGGATTTGATGTCCCTAAACTAGCTGCCAAGCTGAAACCATATAATGTGATTTATCACGCTCACAGCAGTGGGTATGGATTCAAGCTTCCAGCTAGTATTCCAATTATTACGGTTAGTCGAAATACGATGGGGTATTGGGGACAAGCATCTCCTTACTCGCTCATTTACTATTTGCCCAATCAAATTTCTGATGAATTTCAAAATTTAAACCTTGAGCGGGATATTGATGTTTTAGTCCAAGTCCGCAAATCTTCTGAATATCTCTTGCAAGAATTGATTCCGGCTTTGCAGAAACAATTTAAAGTCTGCGTTGTTGATTCCTATGTAGAAGATTTACCCGGTCTTTTCAATCGAGCAAAGGTTTATTTGTATGACTCCGCCGAGTACTGGGCGCTA
>NZ_JACJUP010000246.1:0-7115 GCF_014748295.1 Planktothrix sp. FACHB-1355
TCAAGATTACTTTTCTTTACTTTTTCACCAAAGACATCAGATAAAATTTGCAAAAGTTCGTGACTGGCTTTTTTTACGTGCTGGGCGCTATAACCATAATTTTCTGAAACATCAGCATATTTTTGACCATTTAGTATTCCCGCGATAATCCTCCGTTGCAAGTTATTCAGATGTTTATTTGTCTTGGCGTAGACAGCTTCATCGACAGATTGCAATATCTGAGGAATGTCCATAAGTGGGTAGATGAGGTAGTTATGGTTACTATATCCAACTTTTTCCCACTTTTTGCAACTTTTTTGGGTGGTTATGCCAATTATTTATATTTCTTTACGAAAGATCCAACTTTTTCCCACTTTTTCGGCTTTTCAGGCGTTGAGGGGCAGAGCTAGCATGAGAAATGAAAAGTTCCATAGGGCAAAAGGAAACAAGAGAATGCTTAAGAAAATTACTACTTATTCAGCTATAGTTTTGATATCAGCGCTTTCGGTTGTTACTTTTTTATCTTTACCTAGTGAAGCACGCAATCGTTGCCGAGGGTTGGGGCAACATTTAGATCCTACTATGCAATGCAACGTGACAGAGTTTACTGCTCAAGCTCCAATTCCTTCTAGTCGTCCCGGCATTGCTGAAATTCAGCGCGTACACCATGAAGTGATAGGAGTGACTGGTGGCAATGCTTACGTAGCTACTGCTCAGAATATGCTTGCTAATGGAAAAACGCTTCGAGATGTAAGAATTTATTTGATTGACAACTTCTCTGAAGCAGCAATTCAGCGTGTACACACTGAAGTGATAGGAGTGACTGGTGGCCGCGTTTACGTAGCTGATGCTAAGGCTATGCTTGCTGATGGAAAAACGCTTCGAGATGTAAGAATTTATTTGATTGACAAATTCTCTGAAGCAGCAATTCAGCGTGTACACAATGAAGTGATAGGAGGGAATGGTGGCCCCGCTTACGTAGCTACTGCTAAGGCTATGCTTACTGATGGAAAAACGCTTCGAGATGTAAGAGAGTACCTAATCAGGAACTTTAAAAGGTAACTTAAATCAATAATACTTGCATTAATTTTGGGTAAGTAGACCCCAGAAACCCGCTTTCTTCAAGAAACCGGGTTTCTATGTAAAGTCACCTGAAAAGCGCTTTATTCCTGAGATATGATAGAGATGACTTCTAGAAAATTTTCTATGAGCATCAGTCTCACTTCTGAACAAGAACGTTTTATTCAAACCAAGCTGCAAGCTGGGAAATACCGATCGGCCCAAGAAATCCTAGAAATAGCCTTGCAATTGCTCGATGAATAAGATCGCGCCGATGCTGCTTATGTTGAGGATGTGCGAGCAAAAATTGACGCCGCCATCTCAGCAACCGATCGAACACCACCCATTGACGGCGAAACTTTTGTCAGCGAAATTTTAGAACGTTTCCAGCAAGGGCGTCAGACACAAAAATGAGCCGCTACGTTATCAACATTCTCGCGAAGCTACTTTCCGAATCACTCTTGCTGGAAGTAGTGGACAACACCCACCTCTACCGCTATGTGCCAATAACTATAGCTTGTCCCTTAATAGCTGTAGGTATAACCGCTAAAACCTTTGGTATCAGAGGCTTCAGATCCGCCAAACGGTTAGATGATGCCTGCAAAACAAGCACTGCTATGTCAAAATCTGGCAAATTTTGCTGAAATGACAGGTTACGGTCAACTGTAATGAAAATATCAAATTCTGTCGCCGCAAGAGCAAGAAGCTGTCCATTTTTTGTGCCAGCCCATCCCATCTGTGGAACTGTTTTCACCTCGTAGCCTACAAACTCTCTGGCAAGTTTGCGATCGATGCACTCATCTAGAAGAAGCTTCATATTATGCCACCATGCTGACAAATTGTTTTCCAACTTCTTCCAATAATGCGATAACTTGCTCCCTATTTACCGTCGGAAATCCATCCAGAAAATCATCAATAGACTCTCCCGCTTTCAAATAGTCTAAGAGTGTCTGCACCGGAACTCTTGTGCTAGCAAAAACCGGAGTTCCACCCATAATTTCGGGAGATATGCTAATAACAGAAGAGTTTTTAAGCATGGTCTTTTATCTTTTTACTCTAGTATCTATATTTTATCTAACTCTGCAAAACTTACTACGATCGAGTCGAAGATTTCTTTTCGCAGCAAGTACCAATGATGCTTGCAGAAGTAGCGATCGAAAAGCGATCGCAATTCTCCCCTATGCGTCAAAAAGGTTAGCCAACCGCAATGCAATTACCCTTCTGTTAAAATGAAAACAAATGCAAGAGGTATTTCTAATGAGTATTTGTGACATAGCGATCGCATTGAACTGCGTGATAGACTTAAGACTAGATTGCTAGTTACTCGGTGAAGTCAGCATGAACCCACAGTTAACACAGGTTTTTGAGCTAACCCTCTCGGAAAAATTGCAACTTGTCGAAGACTTATGGGACAGCATTGCCGAGCTTCCCGATCGAATCCCTGTACTTGACTGGCAAAAAGAAGAACTTGCCAGGAGAAAAGCAAGATATTTGCAAAATCCAGAATCGGGAAGTTCATGGGAGGCAGCTAAGGAACGAATTCGTAGCAAAAATTATGGTGCTTAGAAATCTGATTATTCTCCCAGAAGCAGAACAAGATGTTGCGGAGGCTTATGTTTGGTATGAAGAACAGGAACTTGGTTTGGGTGAGGAGTTCCTTCGTTGTGTCGATGCTTGCATTCAATTTATACGGCGAAATTCAGAGATGTATCCGGTAGTTCACGAGAGCTATCGAAGGGCTGTAATTCGCCGCTTCCCTTACGTTATATTTTATGAAGAAGTGAACTATACGATTATTGTTTACTCAGTTTTTCACTGCTCTCAAGATCCGCAGAAATGGCGTAGTCGTCTGCCGTAGGGATTTGCATTTGCACCTCCTACAATTCTCAAGCGAGGCGATGTTTACAGAAGTAGCGATCGCTTTTCGCAGCAAGTACCCATGATGCTTGCAGAAGTAGCGATCGCTTTTCGATCGCAATTCACCCTTGCTGTATTCCTAAGATATGATAGAGACGACTTCTAGAAAATTTTCTATGAGCATCAGTCTCAATTCCGAAGAAGAACGTTTTTGTTTTGACAAGGAGAAATTATGACTACCGATACGGCTTTATGGAAAATCGTTGTTAATATGCCAGATGATCTCAAGAAAGAACTTCTGCATTATGCAGAATATTTGCTTGAAAAGTATCCAAATTATCCAGAAAATACCAAACAAACCCAAGAAATTGCTGATAAACGTCCTTTAGCGGGTTCAATGAAAGGAACTTTTGTTTTGCCTTTGCCAGATGATTTTGATGAACCACTGCAAGATTTTGAGGAATATATGTAATGAATTCTATTTTGTTAGATACCCATGCTTTTATTTGGTTAGCAGAGGACGATCCAAATTTACCTGTTTCGCTGCGAGATGCGATCGAAAATACAGATAACGTTTTTGTCAGTATTGCGAGTTTTTGGGAAATATCTATCAAGATTAAGATAGGTAAACTTTCTTTGCTATCTGACTTTAATGAGATGGAATATAGCTTTCAATCTACAAGATTTAAGCTATTGCCAATTTCCTTAAAAGATACAATACAGCTTTATAATCTCCCCTTGTATCATAAAGATCCGTTCGATCGCATTCTGGTAGCACAGGCGATGAATAATTCTCTAGTTTTAATTAGTCGTGATGTGGCTTTTGATGCTTATCCAGTTCGGCGAATGTGGCTATGAATAAGCGGTAGCTACAGTTTACAGATTGGACTATTTGTTAACATGGAACTGTAGGTATATTGGTAATGCAAGTATAAGACCACATAGCATTTGGCCTAACTTTAAGAATCATATCTTTGGGAGTAAACATTTCCCAATATGCTAAACCAGAATCATCCTCAATTTCTGGGATAAGTATCAACTCATATCCATTCGAGAAACCCATATTAAAACCTAACTCTGGAGTAGGTACAAACCAACTAATATGATTATGCTCGATCGCTTTAATTTTTTGTCGAATATTTTCCGCATCTTCCTCAGAAGTAACAATAGTTTCTCCTTCCGATTTAAGTTTCCAAGGATTTCCTCGCGTTCCTACTATCCACTCTCCTTTTTCTTTACCAGCCATCGATTTTTGGGAGTAAGGAATTCTTGCACCAATATGAAGGCTTAATTCATCTCCATAACTTAAGTTGGCTTTCCAACAGATTTGTAAGAAAACATTCACTGTGATTTTTGCTATTTCCCTGATATCCCTTAATTTGGTCACTTTCCGAACAAAGTTAGTATCAGTAGGGTATTGCCCACCTACAATTTTAGTGCGATCGCCTATCGAGACATACTTACCGCTATCGGTTCAATTTTGGAAACTGCCACTGCAATAACTGCAAACGCCTCACCTTCTTCATTCAATACCTCTAAAACATAACCATCTTCCTGTCCTTCAGGTCTTGGACAATAATCTACTATAATTGCAGTAGTTCCCTTCGGCAAATTGTATTCAGTAATATCTTCTTTTAAACTTACTTCGGAAAACATTTCAAATTCCATAATCCACCTCTTATAGCTAATTTGGTAAAAGTGTAACAAATCTTGTCTCATTAGAAAATGAATCTACAATCCAGAAAGTCGCTACTTGAAGACTAACTCCATTAGAACCTACTAAAACTCCTTCAATCTTATAGATATTACCAAAAGGACTTTCTTTATCTAAAGTAGCTTCATTCATCAGCAAGCTTCTTAAGTCCCGTTCAAGTTGTTGCCAGTTATCAAGAGTATATCCTGCTTGAGCTAAAAACCCAGACTTATCATCTTTTGGTTTCCATACTAGCAAATATCTTGTCAGCTTTGCTTCAGGAATAACTGCATTTGGATTGAGATAAGTCACTTGCTTAATTCAGGATAAATCTAAAAGTTTAAGTTTTTGCCCCTAAAGTAAGGTGGGCAATGCCCACCCTACCATATTAACCCAGTTGCTTCAATCTTTCGCGCAAAATCTCCGCTTGCTTCTGTGCTTCCGCTAACGCATCCCTAGCAGCTTGCACCACTTCCGGCGCAGCTTTATCCACAAAATTAGGATTGCTTAAACGCCCAGAAATTGATTTAATTTCCGCTTCTATTTTGGTTAATTTTTTCTGCAACTTGGCGCTTAAAGCTGCTACATCTACGATACCAGCTAGCGGAATTAAAACTTGCACAGTACCAACTACACCCGCCATATTCTGCCCGATTTCTCCATCCAAACTAGGAGTAATGGTCAGATTTTCCACCTTAGCTAAAGTTTGAATATAACTTTCGCCAGATGTCAGGATTTGCCGTTCTCTGTCGCTTTCACTTTGCAAGATTGCCGTTACTTTCGCACCTGGTTTAATATCCACCTCAGCGCGGAGATTTCGCAAAGTGCGAATTGTGTTAATTAGCAAATCGAAATCTTGTTCCAATTCTGGATTAATTAGCGCTGTATCTGCTTTTGGAAAAGCTTGCAACGCCAATGATTTATCCTCGCCAGATTGAGTGAGAGTATGCCAAATTTCCTCCGTAATATGCGGCATGAAAGGATGCAGTAATTTCAAAGTTCCTTCCAACACGAAAGCAATAGTTTGTTGGGCAACCTTTTTAGTATTAGCATCGCTATCTTTTTGCAGGCGAGACTTCACTAATTCGATATACCAATCGCAGAAATCACCCCAGAAGAAATCGTACAAACCTTTCGCCGCTTCTCCCAAACTGTAACTTTCGATATATTTGCCAGTTTGCTGCACAACCTGATTATATCGGGAGAGAATCCATCTGTCTGATAATTCCAGATTTTCTGTTGCTGCTTCGCCTAATTGTTGCGGCGTTTGTTCCTCCAAATTCATCATCGCAAAACGAGAAGCATTCCACAATTTATTCGTGAAATTGCGCGAAGCTTCCACCGCCGATGATTCGCCTGTTTTGCGGTTGTATCCTTCCATGCGGATATCTTGACCCGCACCTGCTACTTGCTTCACCAAAGTGAAACGCAAAGCATCTGTGCCATATTTATCAATTAAGTCTAACGGGTCGATGCCATTACCTTTGGTTTTCGACATCTTTTCACCGTTTTCATCCAACACCAAACCGTGAATGTAAACGTCTTTGAACGGCATTTTTTCGGTAAAATATCCTGCCATCATCGTCATTCTGGCAACCCAGAAAAAGATGATGTCAAAACCAGTAACTAGGGTAGAAGTTGGGTAGTAAAATTCCAAATCTTTGGTATTTTCCGGCCAACCTAAAGTAGAAAATGGCCACAATCCAGAAGAAAACCAAGTATCGAGAACATCTGGATCTTGTTTTAGCTCGAATGGCTTTTTCCCATTAAAAAAAGCTTTTGCTTTCTCTTGGGCTTCTACTCCGCATCGCGCTACAAAAAAGGGCGTACTATCAGTAATTTCGCCATTAGTTTCGCTGACAGCATACCAAGCGGGGATTTGATGACCCCACCACAATTGACGAGAAATACACCAATCTTTTAATTTCACCAACCAATCGCGATAAACTTTTGTCCAGCGTTGAGGTACAAATTCCGGCGAGTTTTTTTCATCCAAGAATTCTAACGCTTGGTCAGCCATCGGACGAATTTTGACGAACCATTGAGTAGAGAGGAGAGGTTCGATCGCAACTTTACCGCGATCGCTATAAGGTACAGTATGCTTATAATCCTCAATCTTGACCAAAAATCCATCATCTTCTAACCGTTGCACCACGTTTTTCCGCGCCACAAAACGGTCTTGCCCAACAAATGGCCCTGCATTTTCATTCAGCGAGCCATCCTTATTCATAATATTGATAAACGGCAAATTATGCCGCTTACCCATTTCAAAATCATTCGGGTCATGCGCTGGCGTTACCTTCACACAGCCAGTACCGAATTCCATCTCTACCAACTCATCGCCAATAATCGGAATTTCCCGATTCATAATTGGCAAAGTCACCGTTTTCCCAATTAAATGTTTGTAGCGATTATCGTTAGGATTCACCGCCACCGCAGTATCACCCAACATCGTTTCCGGTCGAGTTGTTGCGACTTCCAAATAACCCGAATTATCAGAAAGCGGATAACGGAAATGCCACAAATT
>NZ_JACJUP010000247.1:0-7047 GCF_014748295.1 Planktothrix sp. FACHB-1355
TAGAACCTTGGTGAGTGGCAGTGGAGATGGTACAATCAAAATTTGGAATCTCAGAACCGGACAATTAGAGCGCACTCTATCGCCGCGATCGGGCATGATTTTATCTGTTGCCATTAGTCCTGATGGGGAAACTCTCGCTACCGGCAATCAAGACTTAACTATTAAACTTTGGAATCTTCGCACTGGCAACCTGTTGCGTAGTTTCTCCGGACATAGTTATTATGCCGTTTGGTCGGTTGCTTTTACTCCGGATGGCAAAACTTTAGTTAGCGGTTCTGAGGATAGCACTATAAAAGTTTGGGATGTAGCAAGTGGAGAAATTCTGCGCGATATTACCAATAGAAGCCCGGTTTTGTCTGTGGCGATCGGCCCTGATGGTAAGACAATTGCCAGTGGAGATAAATCCAATCAGGTGAAACTTTGGAATCTCAACACTGGCGATTTGTTGCAAACCCTTTCCGGTCATGCAGATGGAGTGCGATCGGTCGCTTTCAGTCCGGATGGAAAAACGCTAATTAGCGGTGCTAGTGGTGCTGGAGATAAGACAATCAAAATTTGGCAATTACCGTAAGCAAAAATTTCTCAATCCAGGGCGATCGGATCTAATGCGAAATGCTTATGCTGGCGCTCGCCCTAGTTTGTAGTCCCTGCGTGCGTAAGTAATCGGGAAGTATAAAACTTTTTATATAGCAGATTAAATGTAACTTTTTGTGAAGATGAGGTGCGGATAAGTTAAGATAAATTTCCTCAAAATTTAGTGCTTTGAGACAGATGGGTTTAAACTTTTTAAATCTAGAAAAGTATTATAAAATAGTCAAGGTTTAAGTATTGTAGAAACAAGTTGAATTTTGAGTCGATCGCTATGTCTCCCAGACCCATTTATCTCGATAACCACGCTACCACACCCCTCGACGAAAGCGTGTTAGCCGCGATGCTTCCGTACTTCACGGAACACTTCGGCAATCCCGCCAGTAACAGCCACGTTTATGGCTGGGAAGCCGAATCTGCTGTTAAGCAAGCAAGGCAAATTTTAGCAGATGCAATTAACGCCACACCAGAGGAAATTGTATTTACCAGCGGTGCTACAGAAGCGAATAATTTAGCGGTCAAAGGTATCGCCGAAGCTTATTTCCAAAAAGGGCGTCATCTCATCACTGTGCAAACAGAACACAATGCCGTTCTCGACCCTTGCCAGTATTTAGAATCCCTCGGATTTGAAGTGACATACTTGCCAGTACAAAAAGATGGATTAATAGATTTAACAGAATTGGAAAAAGCTTTCCGTCCGGATACAATATTAGTTTCAGTGATGGCTGCTAATAACGAAATTGGTGTATTGCAACCCATAGCAGAAATTGGCGCAATGTGTCGCGATCGCCAAATCCTTTTCCATACAGATGCCGCCCAAGCTATTGGCAAAGTTCCTCTCGATGTCGAGGCGATGAAAATTGATTTGATGTCTCTGACAGCCCATAAAATTTATGGCCCGAAAGGTATCGGCGCACTCTACGTCAGACGCCGCAATCCTAGAGTAAAGTTAGCACCGCAACAACATGGGGGCGGACACGAACGGGGAATGCGTTCGGGTACATTATACGTGCCTCAAATTGCTGGATTTGCGAAAGCTGTAGAATTGGCGATCGCGGAAATGCCTTCGGAAACAGAACGCCTCACCGCTTTGCGTCAGCGTCTGTGGGAAAATTTGACACCCTTGGGTGTCATTTTTCTGAACGGACATCCCACAAAGCGATTACCGGGAAACTTGAATATCAGTGTAGAAGGGGTGGACGGATCGGCGCTATCATTGGGCTTGCAACCGATAGTCGCGGTATCTTCCGGGTCGGCTTGCACTTCTGCTAAAACTGCTCCCTCCCATGTTCTCACGGCTTTGGGACGATCGCCAGAACTCGCATATGCTTCAATTCGATTTGGCATTGGTAGATTTAATACGGCAGATGATATAGATAAAGTAGTGAATCATGCGATCGCTACCATTCGCAGTCTTCGCAAACAAGCTTCCCTTGTCGGCTAAGCAAATCGGAAATCGCAAATTTGCAATTTGCGATCGTTTCACCTATTCCCGCAAGGAAACTCACACCTACCCGATAGGGAGGTGTTGAGAGGAATTGCAGGTTTGCTTTCCAAATTTTATCCTTGATAACATGAGTTAGGCTGATGAAATTCACTTTAATCTTGATGGATTTGACTCACAAAGCTACCAAAAATATCTCGCAGATTGCCAAGATTTTATAAATCAACGCAACATAACAGACCCTACAAAATTAAATTGGTTTGATAAAGATAATCGTCAAATAACCAACTGGGAATATTATACGACTCCTAATAAGTGGGCCAACAATCCTAACTACGTCGAGATTATCCCTTAATTATTGGGAGATAAATTTTAAAATGAAGCCATCAATTGAAGCAAAACTTTGGAATGCAGGTCAATCAAAAGAACCCTATCATAAGGAAATTTGGTATGAAATTATAGACGCTCTCCTAGAAGATTTTCAAAAGCTCATAAAACAAGATTTTGAGCGAGAGCCAGAAATTAATCTAGATATTAACTCTCCTTTTTTTGGTCAATGGCTCAAGATGAAAATTCTAGAAAAGTCTATTTTATCTACAGCCTGGTCAGCCGTAATTGGTGGAAATATGGTAGGAAGTGAAAAGGGGGATGATATGTTTTATGTCAGTCTGACTCTTTTCATGTTCGATGTTACTAGCCAAAAACGTTTGTGTCTAAGTACAGGAGAAAGTATCCTTGAGTTTGTTTTTGAAAAACACTTAAATGGTCATGGATATTGGCGTAGTTTAGGATGGTTAAAAGATGGAAATTATGAATGGCAAAATGTTGCGTGGGAAGATTTTAAATGGGAATAAGCATAAAAGGGTATTCCCACTTACTTTGTTTCGGATTTGGGGGTGCTGGTTCATAATGCTGATTACGATCAAAAATGGCATAAAGGGAGCTTCGATTCACCTGAAGATTCATTGAGGTATCACTTCGACAGACATGGAGCAGAAATAAATGCTACTACCCCAGAACAGTATCTTAACAAAGCAGAGCAATTTAAAAATAACCAGAAACGTGCTAAAAGTTATCCCGTAGATGGTGCAAATCCTGGAACAAAGCGCTATGTTAAGAATGGACGCTATATTGATTTAGCACCTGATGGTCGCATTGTATCTTTTGGTTCTGATTAACTGTTTAAAGTTATTAAATTATGAGTTGGAACGAAATTAAAATACCAAATATTCAAGGTATTGAAAAAGTGGTTGCTGAGTTTTATGTGGGATGTATTGCATATATGCCAAATTGCCAGTTCAGAGTAAAAATCACCCAGGATAATTATGGTAATTACTCAGGACGTGTGAATGTTGCCATAAAAAATTTTAAAAATGGCTCGCCTGAATGGGTTGGAGGCCAAGGAGAATCAGTTGATGAGGCATTAGAAAATTCTATAAACAACTTTATAAACTCAATAAAATCTTCTGGTAGGGATTTAAGTAACCTTACAGATGAAGATTTTGAGTGGTCTGCTCCTGAAGACTTTTAAACTACTAAGGGGAGCAAGAATATTGAGGATATTCAAGTTGGGGTAGTGGTAATTACTGATGCTGTTGCTGGTAATCGGATTGTTGAATATACCTACGATAAGGTGGGGAATCGCCTTTTTTAATGGAGTTAATCAAGAAGGATTAGTCCGTTTCTTTAATGGACAAGCAGGTGGACAACAGATTCTCGATCATTTTAGTGAATTTTCCTTTTTCAGGACTAATTAAACTAGAAAAACTGAGTTGATTATGATTGACAAAGAAACTGCAAAACGGCTTGTAACAGAACAAATTAATGCTCATTCTAACGTCAAACCTGGTTTTGAGTGGGTAGTAATTGACGAAGCTACAATTGAAAATGACTACGGTTGGGTATTTTGTTATCAAACAAGACTTTTTTTAGAAACTAAAAATAATATTTACAGACGGGCGGGAAACTATCCTATACTTGTCGAAAAGAGCGATGGAAGTCTACACTATTTAAATACCCAAAACAACTCTTTAAAAAAAAGCCTAGAACTTTTTGAAGAACAAAAACGAAGCCCCAAGCAAAATAATTATTACGAATTATTTTGCTTCCTTAAAGCTTATATGGCAACCATGAAGTTTGGAGGGTTTCCAAATGAACGAGAAGCTATTCAATATTATGTTTCTTTCACCAAGTTGATTGATATAAAAAAAGTCATCGCTCAAGGTAAAGAACAAGTAGCAGAAACTCATT
Organism: Planktothrix sp. FACHB-1355; assembly: GCF_014748295.1. Classification (NCBI taxonomy): domain Bacteria; kingdom Bacillati; phylum Cyanobacteriota; class Cyanophyceae; order Oscillatoriales; family Microcoleaceae; genus Planktothrix; species Planktothrix sp. FACHB-1355. Next base: position 4,283 of record NZ_JACJUP010000247.1, read on the forward strand.
TTCCTGCCGAAAAAATAAGCACTATAACTAACCGGGTGTTTAAAAATAAAGAAGATGCAAAAAACTGGTTAAAAGAGGTAATTCAACTTCTTGAACTAAGTATAATTGACGTCCGTTAGACTATGTAAGACATCGGAGGACAGTTTTTCCGTGCCGATCGAAACTTGTTCCAGGTACGTCACGCGCTCTGTCAGACTTTGTATCACATCAAGGGATGCAAGAAAGCGATCGGATTCTACCAACCCAAAGAATTGCTTTAACGCCTTGACGACAACATCGGTGCGATTGCTAGAAGTTGCTTCCACCTGGGCGTCTATAGCTTCTAACAACGAGTCAGAGAGCCTAAAAGTAACGGGTGTTTTCGGCATATCTTACACCGTCATACTGCCTATTTATCATACAATGTCCTACAGTATGTCATACTTATAAGGTAGCGATCGTACTTGAAAACGCTCCCTTTAAAATCACCTGTAAGCCGTTTAGAAAAGATTGGTGGGGTAAAAATAAGGGGAGTGTAGGTAGTTTACTCCCACACGACTTGCGATCGCTCCTCCACCACCTGCTTGTAAACCGCTTCTGTTTGCTGCGCTAACTTAGGCCAGCTGAAACGTCGTTCTAAGTCCACATAAGCATTTTCCACCAACCACTGAGAATAACTTGGATTTTTGAGAACTTCCAGAATTCCCCACGCCAAAGAATCAGAATTGTTAGTCCAAGTAACTACACCAGTTTTGGTATGTCGCACCACCTCCGGCAAACCGCCAGTATCGGAAACCACCACCGGCACGCGAGCGGCAAAGCTTTCTAGAGCTACAATCCCAAAAGGTTCGTATAAACTTGGAAAAACAGCGCAATTAGCAACTGTCTGGAATTTATCCAGATCCGCATCTGACATAAAGCCGGTGAAACAACATTTATCCCAAATCCCCAAATTCCAAGCTTGAGTTTTCAAATGGTTGGTATTTCCGCCACCGATAATCACAAATCTAACATTACCTCCCATTTCCCAAATTACCTTTGGGGCGGCATTCAACAACACTGGAACGCCTTTTTCATAAGACATTCTACCTACGTAGTAAACAATTTTCTCTTCATCCCTGGCAAAGTGGCGACGAAAATCCCAAGCGTTAAATTCGTGCAAGCGGGGTTTCTTTTCAGCTCTAATGCCGTTGTAAATTACATCTATCTTGTCAGCAGGACTTTGTAGCGCTCTTTCTACTTCCTGGCGCATATAGTTGCTGCAAACAATCACCCGCCAAGCGTTATAGACAAGAAGCTTTTCTTTGCCGCTCACGTAGCGCTGATCGTTATTGTGGATACCGTTGTAACGTCCGTACTCCGTAGCGTGAATGGTTGCAATCAGGGGTACTTTGAAAATATGCTTGAGTGCGATCGCCGCATCTCCAACTAACCAATCGTGAGCGTGGATCAGATCGAACGGCCCATCTTCCAACATCAGCTTACCGCCGTGACTGCCCATGCTATTGTTCAAATTCGCTACCCAGTGGAAGAAATCGTTACTCCAACCTACCGGCACCCTATGGACGTGTATACCTTCCACAATTTCATAAAGAGGTGCTTCCCCAAATTCTGATGTAATTAGGTGGATTTCGTGCCCCAGTTTGACAACTTCTGGATACAGCTCCGCGACATGACGAGCAATTCCCCCGACAATCCGAGGCGGAAATTCCCAAGTTAACACCAGAATTTTCATTACTGCCCATCCCGAAGACTTAATTTATGGTTACTAATTTTCACATTTCTCAATACTTATTAGCATGACAATTGTAGCTAATACATCTATTTATATGTCAAAAATGTCATCGACATATAACTAGCACTTAGATCGCTTACTTTAAAATCGCTTCTATCCCTCGGCGGAACGTAAGCCACGCCGCAACTGCATCTGGATTGTCAGCCACTCCTCTGTGCAATAGAATAACTCCATCTTTAAAATCGGTAATTCCGTATAGATGGTTACCAGATACCCCATCGATCGCGACAATGCTATCCTTTAATATTTGGCGATCGGTCTTGAAGGCAACTTGATACTCGCGTAACTGCCACAGATCTGCGATCGCGTATTCCACATTCACAACTTCCCGTTTATCGTTCCGTAACTGCAATCCTGGAAAGCGAATAATTTCGCGGCGGCCAGAAAGATGGGGCACAATATAAGTCGTGGCTGCCACACTTGCATTTGGGGGAATTTTTGCCAATAATGAGTAAATTTCACCAGCGTGCTGCCATTGGCGAGGCAAAGATACATATACCCAAGGCTTAAATGAATCCGGCACCAGAAAAGATATAGTTCGATTCGGATTAGAAGTAATGGTAAAAAATAATGAAATACATATGCAGATTACCCAAAAGCGGCGAAAAGACAACTTTTTAAACTTTTCTGGATGTCGAGACCACCAAAGAATCGCTCCGTAAAATAATCCCGGAACCACAGTCATAGCATAGCGAATATTAATCGCCAAAACCGATTCCCCCTGACCCAAAAAAAGTTTGAGCAGAGGAAATCCTGCGATCGCCCAAGCTGCCGGGGAAACAGCTGGCACAAAAGCTAAAGGCAACCACTGGGCCAACAGATATTTCATCGTCTCAGGAAAAGGCGAAAACAGTTCTACCAGCAAGCGCCAGGGATTCTTCACCATTCCCCAGATAATTTCTAAAGTAGAAGCGGAATCACCATCAGCATACTGACCGAAGCGTTCCATCATAAACCGCTCGGAAATATCCGCAGAAAACAGCGGCATAAT
>NZ_JACJUP010000248.1:0-7097 GCF_014748295.1 Planktothrix sp. FACHB-1355
AAAGTGCATACTCAACCTTTTGGGTTACTCTACTGAAGCCAGCCATCCCTCCGTAAAGGATTTCGGCTGAACGAATCGCACCTTTAAGAACGGAATGCCCTACCGCTCTGTTCTTTATATTGATGGCTGCGTTATGGTCACGGTCTAGCTCATATCCACATGAGCAACTATGCCAGCGAATATGCAGTTTTTTGGGTACTTTTTTACCGCAATTGGAGCAATCTTGTGAGGTGTTATGAGCGCTTACTGGGATTACCAACAAACCAGCATTTTCGGCTTTATTTGTCAGTATCGACAGAAAGTTTGACCACCCAGCATCCAACACAGATTTAGCTAATCGGGTACGAGCAAGACCTTTTACATTCAGATCTTCATGAGCTACCACGTCATATTTTGATAGCAGATAATTAGCTGTCTTGAAGTGGAAATCTTTCCGCTTGTCTGCAACTTTCTTGTGTTGCTTTCCTAGTTGCTTGATGGCTTTAAGTCTACCGTTGCTTCCCTTTTTTCTACGTGATACCCGTTTTTGAATAACCCGCAGACGTTTTTGCGCTTTACGGTAGTGTTGAGGAATAGTAACAGTTTCACCTTCGGAAGTTGTCAAGAATTCCTTCAACCCTACATCAATACCGGTAATTAACTCAGGATTGAAATCTGGCTTTATCTCAGGAACAGTTTTATCTTCTAAAGAGAGCGTTACATAGTAGCCATCAGATTTCTTGGTGATAGATACTGTCTTAACCTTAAAACCATCTGGTATTGGACGATGCAACACAACCTTGATTTTTCCAAGCATTGGGAGGTTAATCAGGCTACCCTGGAAACATCCATCTTTCATCTGAGGATAAATGAATGTGCGGTAACGATTACGAGGCTTGTCGGGTAAGAGAGGATACGTCGCCGTACCTCTCTCCCCTAAGAACCGGACGTGACAGTTCCCCATCATCCGGCTCAAGCTCTCTTGTACACAGGTTGCTGCCCACTATGTAGGTGTTTGTGGCATTCTTTGTGGACATGAACTAAGTTATTCACTTCGTCGCTGCCTCCGTTAGCCACTTCTACTTTATGGTGGGTATCAATGCGTTCCCCATTGAAGAGGTGTTCACCGCAGATTGGGCATCGCCAGTTTTGGTTTTGCGCTATTAGATATAGCTTGGAACCTTTGGCGAAGTATGCTTTGCCATACCTGGTTTGTCGCTGTTCCCAGTACATTCTCAGTGTTGGGTCGTCGGGTGACGCCCTCTCTTTGACTTTGATGTGTCGGGTGATTTCCGTAGTAGCCATCTTGAAGATGAAGCTTTCTTTGGATTTTCCCCTTCTGTCTCTGGCTTTAGCTGTGAATACCCAATGGTCGCCCTTTATTCTTCCAAAATATCGGGGGATGACCCATTCCACTCCTTTGTTGGGATGTCTTTTCTTTGCCCATCTGATGAGCAACTTTACCATCCTGTGGTCGAAGTAGTTGAATGTGCGGCTGCTTACTCCATGTTTATAGTAGTTTGCCCAACCCCTCAGTATTGGGTTCAGGACACTGATGACCGTTTCCGGTTGGACGTTCGGATGTTCGTCTAACCAGGTTTTTATTTGGTTTATTTTGTCCTTTACTTTTTCCTGTTGGGGCTTGATGAGGCATTTGCCTTGGTATTGCTTTATATTGAACCCCAGAAAGTTAAAACCTTCTGAGATATGTTTGATTTGGGTCTTTTCCTCATTGAGTTGTAGACCCTTTTTGGCTAACCAGGCTTTTATTTCCGGCAGGATTGCTTCTATTTCTTCCTTAGTTTCAGCAGTGACTATGAAGTCGTCAGCGTAGCGGATAAATCCATACTTCCTGTACTTATGTTTGCTATGGACTTTTTTATTTCCGTACTGGTACGTTTTTCCCCACTTGGTTTTTGTGAGGCTTCCCAGCCATTCGTCCATTCCATCTAACGCGATGTTGGCTAGTAAGGGTGAAATGATTCCGCCTTGCGGGGTGCCGCTTTCCGTTTCATGGAATACTTCTGATTCGATGTATCCTGCCTTCAGCCACTGTTTAATTAACTCTCTTCCCGGTATTTCTCCGATAGTTTTGAGTACATATTCGTGACTGATGTTGTCAAATGCTCCCTTGATATCGGCGTCTAATACCCAAGTGTCTTTGCCTTTTTGTAGTCTGGCGAAGCACTGTTCTATGGCATCGTGACATCCTCTACCCGGTCGAAAGCCGTAACTGTTTGCCTCAAAGCGGGCTTCCCAGATTGGCTCTAGGGCATTTTTGACTATTGCCTGTGCGATGCGGTCGTTAACGGTCGGAATTCCTAGTGGACGGCGTTTGCCATTGGATTTTGGTATATATATCCTCTTGGTTGGCTTGACCCTCCAAGGTTGGAAGTCTTTCCATTCATTGACTAGCTTCACCCTGTCTTGGGGTGTTTTCACCTTTTGACCATCTGTGCCTGCTGTTCGCTTGCCTTGATTGTCTTGGGTTACTCTTCGCACGGACACAAGAAGATTGGAGTAACTTCGCATTAGCAATTTCATCAGGTTTCTCACCTGATTCCATCGCTTTTCCTGTGTAGCACGATAAATTCTGTGTCTCAGGTTCTTAATCCTTTTGTTCACGGTCTTCCAGTTAATGTCAGACCATTCTGCTAAGGCTTCCTTGGCTCCGATGTCCTTACGGACTCTATCTTTCACTTTCGGTTCAGTTCCTTATACTTCCGATTTATCGTTGAGAACCTGTTGGAAGTCTGCCATCTTTCAATGTGAGGCAAATTTTGAACCTCTATCCCTTGCATTACCAAAGGCGTTCGCTTTCTCCAACATCCTTTACCCTCTAGATAGTTCCATCTTCCTTACGGTTGACCTACTCACAATATCGACCATTTCTTGCGAGAATCTATAGGGCTTACTGTAGTTTCGAGTGTGTGAGATTTGTTAGGGGTTAGGTTCCATCTATACTCCGGTAGGACTCTGTTCTGTCGTCTTGCGGAAAATTCAGCCGTCAAGACCACCTACTCACCTTTTGGTCAGAGTGTATAAGCCTTATTTCACTCTTTAAGACTGACGAAGCTTCTTCGATGATTCACTTGCGTTAACCTTTCCCTAACTTCCCCTTGCCCTTTCCCAGATTAGGCTTCCAGGTTTGGATACTTTCGTGGTCTGCATTCCGTTAGATTCATTATTTACTACTAACGTGACCGGAGTCTGAGACTCTTTTACGTGGGGATAGTGGGACAGAATCCACTAGGAAAGACGGCTTTCCTCTCACTTTGTTGGTTGTTGTACCTACAATTCACTCAACTTTCTACATCGCACAAATCTCGGTTTTCCACTACGCTTACCATTCCTATCACCCTTTAAGAAACGGTCAAATGTTACCTTTACTCGCTTGACTACATCCTGAAGAACTTGAGAATAGATTTCGCTATACCAAGGATGAGTTTTCTTAAGTTGAGGTGGCGTTTTCTTTTGGTAATAATAATCCGGATTGTCTCGTAGTTCTGGCAGATGACAAACAAGAGGGCAAGCGTTGATATAACAGCGGTTTTGCTCGTACCAATTAAACCTATCAGCCAATAGATAGTTGTACTGGCTGCACAACATTGATAACCATCTGTCAATCTTATCTACTTGTTGTTTTGTTGGACGTAATCGGTATTGATATGCTGTTCTCATCGTTGTCCTCCTTGACCATTATGTTAGCATTATCGTGTTCGCGATGGCAACACAACATGAAAGACAAAAACCTTCATATTCGGTTATCCGAAAAACGACTCAATAAGCTGAGAGCAATTGCGGCAGAAAGAGAAAAGACTATTACTCAGATGGTAGAAGAATGGATTGATCGACTATCCTCTACATCTATTGGTTGACTCCGTACCTCCGTCAACCGCGCATTCATCCCACGCCTCCCTACGGGTAGGACGTGGGGCTTCTGCTGTTTAAGCTAAAGTTTAAGGATTTTTGCTCTGTAAGCTTTAGCTAAATTTAACTGTATTTTCCCAAGGTAAATCAGCGCCATCGCTCTTTTCAATTTCTATAACAAAACAAAGCTGCCAGATGTCTCTACTCAACTTCCCATAAAAAAGCAGAACGGACGCTTTTATTTTCAAATCTGGTAAAGCGTGCCGTTCGACATTATTCTACGGTTTGCATTCACAGCGAAAGTATCGCTCGCTTGTCTGTGGGGTTTTCCAGACAGCAAGATGCGATTAAGAACGCTGAATTTTATCGCTCTGGCTAATAAAGATTAGCCCTACAACCACGGGGATGACGACAATCAATAGACCTGCGAGCAGACTGTAGAGAAAGTTTGCTAATGAAGGAGTCATGATACCAGCCTCTTTTACAAGAATTATCGTTTTCTCATTTTAGCGATCGCACGCCACCTTGAAAAGCTTTGCCGGACGCCAGTTACGGCAAGGCGGTAGCAGCGAGTCGCTCCGTGTTTAATTATAGGGGTGGCTCAATTTTTTCACAAATCTTAAAATTATAACCAGTGCAGCGGCAGGCATTGCCCCTGTGACAGAATACCCAGAAGCTTTTCGATCGCACCCCATACCTTTTATGACCGCGACTTCCTTTGCCAGTTTGATTCTTGGCTCCTTGCTAGGAGTAATGATTCTCCTATTTATCTTTCGGATTATACTGACCTGGTATCCCCAGGTAAATTTGAATAGCTTTCCGTGGAATACGATCGCTTTGCCGACCGAACCTTTTCTGGTGGTGACTAGAAAGCTTGTGCCACCGATAGGCGGCGTGGACATTACCCCGATTATCTGGGTGGGAATTTGTAGCCTGCTGCGAGAGATCCTCATCGGTCAGCAAGGTATTTTAACCATGATGGCGCTTAAGGGCTAGGGACTAGGGCATCGGGGCTAGGGGAAGAGGGAAAAGGGAAGAATTTTGACTTTTGACTTTTGACTTTTGACTTTTGACTTTCCCCGCTCTCCCACTCCCCCGCGACTACTTCTTACCCTTACCTTTCTCCTCGTTTCGCATAATTTGTTCGACGAAATTGGTATAGACCTCACCGCGCAAAAAAGCCTGCGTTTCGAGGATCTTTTGATGAAAGCCAATGGTAGTGGGCAATCCGGTGATAGCACATTCCCGCAGGGCGCGTTTCATACGCTCGATCGCCCCTTGGCGATCGGGTGCCCAAACGATTAACTTACCAATCAGCGAGTCGTAATAGGGCGGAATTTCGTAATCGGTGTAAACGTGGGAATCCATACGGACGCCATTACCCCCCGGTGGGAGGTAGCCGCTGATCCGTCCGGGAGAAGGCCGAAAATTCAGATCCGGATCTTCTGCGTTAATGCGACATTCTATAGAATGTCCTCGCAGAACCACATCATTTTGAGTCAAACTGAGTTTTTCTCCCTGTGCGATGCGGATTTGCTCCGCTACTAAGTCTAAACCGGTAATCATTTCCGTGACGGGATGTTCGACTTGAATGCGGGTATTCATTTCCATGAAATAAAAGTTACCCGATCGATCCAAGAGAAACTCAACCGTACCAGCACCAACATAGTCGATCGATTTAGCAGCCATAACTGCCGCCATACCCATTTTGTCGCGCAATTCCGGCGATAGAGCGGGACTCGGCGCTTCTTCGAGCAATTTTTGGTGGCGTCGCTGAATAGAGCAATCTCGTTCGCCCAAGTGAATCACATTACCGTAACTGTCGGCTAAAATTTGAAATTCAATATGTCGGGGACGTTCGATAAATTTTTCTAAATAAACGCCGGGATTTCCAAACGCAGCTTCCGCTTCTCCCTGTGCTGCGTGGAAGAGTTTGAGGAATTCGCTTTCTTCTCGTACCAGACGCATTCCTCGTCCGCCACCGCCAGCGGTAGCTTTGATCATCACAGGATAGCCAATTTCAGCAGCGATCGCCATTGCTTCCTTCTCATCTGAGAGCAACCCATCGCTACCGGGAACCGTAGGCACACCCACCCGCTGCATAGTTTCCTTAGCAGTCGATTTATCTCCCATTGCCCGAATCGCTGCGGGAGATGGGCCAATAAAAACTATCTGGTGATCGGCGCAAATTTCGGCAAACTTGGCATTTTCGGCCAAAAATCCATATCCGGGGTGAATTGCCGTAGCATTGCGCGTCAGCGCTGCGGCAATGATGTTGGGAATATTGAGATAACTTTTGCTGCTGGGAGGTTCGCCAATACAAACCGCTTCGTCAGCAAGTTGGACGTGGAGAGCGTGGCAGTCAATGGTAGAGTGAACGGCAACCGTAGAAATTCCCATTTCTTCGCAGGTGCGGAGAATGCGTAGGGCAATTTCGCCGCGATTAGCAATTAATATCTTAGAAAAACGCATTTTCCAGCTTTCGGATCGACGAGCGGTAACACTAAACCTCGGCAGCTTCTTTGGCGGCTTGTTGATGGCGACACCGACGCTTGAGGCGAAGCAGCTTTTTGTCTTCGGCTGTTAATCCTATCACGGTGTTGAGGACTACTTGCTGGTGAAGTGTTGCAGAACCCGGCTTTTGGCGCGATTCCTTAATCAATCGCAACATTGGCAAAAAGTCAAAAGGAAGAGGGAGTGGGGGAGTCAAAAGTCAAAAGTCCACCTCTTCCCTCTCCCTCTCCCTCTCCCTCTTTCCCCAACGCCCTAGTTATACAGTTGCCAATGCGAACAAAAGTAAGCTAGTATAACTAATGGGTTGCTAAAGTTACCCCAAACGCGGATGTGGCGGAATTGGTATACGCGCACGCTTGAGGTGCGTGTGGCTTGTCCTTGTGAGTTCGAGTCTCACCATCCGCATTAAATAAATGGTTTCGTTTTTTCTGCCTCGTGCAGTGGCATCTTAAAAAGATTGCCGTTGCACGAGGCAAAACTTATGTTAACCTTCCATCGCAGCCTGGGCGAGATTGCTCTGAGGTATCGGAGAAAAACAAATTTTTGAACTTCTTTATAATAATAAGCAGGTGCTAACTTGTCGGCTGAATGTTTGGGATACAGGAAAAAATGCTTTAGAAGCTTTTGATACTTATCGCAATTTGGATTTTAGTTACCGAAAACCGTGCGTGAAAGCCCCTGGCTTTAGACATGGGGATGAAACGCACCTGGCGATTTTAATCGCCGTCAAGTCC
>NZ_JACJUP010000249.1:0-7076 GCF_014748295.1 Planktothrix sp. FACHB-1355
TGTGCTATAATTACCTGTTTTAGTTCCACTTTTTTATATTGGTGAAATAATGATTTTACTAATAACTAAGTAGGGTACTTCACCCTATTTTGGATGAGAGGATTTTGGATGAGAGGATTGACTCCGCAATGAGCGGACAGAGCTTGAAATTCGGAAAAACTTTTTGATTATTCCCATTTCAATGGAAGGCTTGAAACCCCTTTTTTCGGTCAAAGCGATAAAATTTCGGTAATTTCAGACTTCAGATTTCAGATTTCAAATTTGAAATCTAAAATCTGAAATCTAAAATTCTCCATTACCACTTGAGCAAGTTAAACTGCTCCATATCTACCGTATCGCGGTTGCGATAAATCGCCAGTACGATCGCCAACCCAACTGCCGCTTCAGCAGCTGCTACGGTAATCACAAACACAGTAAAAACCTGACCTTTAATTGCTTGCGGGTCTAGAAAATTGGAAAAACCCATCAAATTAAGATTCACTGCATTCAGCAGCAATTCAATTGACATCAGTACCCGCACTGCATTGCGACTGGTAATCAAACCGTAGATACCTATGCAGAAAAGGGCAGCAGCTAAGAGTAAGAAATATTGCAGTTGCAGCATGAATCCTCTTTTTGAGCGAAGTGGTCAACCAATTTAGATTTTGGATTTTGGATTTTGGATTTTGGATTGGCAATGACTATTACTTGTTTTGAGCGCCTCGATCGCTTGTCAGCGTGGAAGAATCGCTGCCTGCGGGCACCAATTCTCTAGGACGTTCCGGCAAAGTTAAAACTTGTTGTTGTACGCTTGTACTTTCGGTTATTTCCGGCAAAAATTCGCGCCGTGCCAAAACGATCGCACCCACCATTGCGATTAACAATAACACCGATGCTAGCTCAAAAGGTAGCAAAAAGTCACTAAAGAAATGTTGACCGATTCGCATAATTGAGCTTTCACTTGTAGTAGCGACTTCCGTAGAAATCGCCCAAGGAGTTGCCAAAACCATTGTGCCTAATAAGACAAACAAACCAGCACAGACTAGGGCTGTTGCTCCCTGACGAAGCCAAGCGCTCTTAAGGGGTGTAAAATCTTGGCGCTTGTTCACCAACATGATGGCAAACAAAATCAAAACGTTTACCGCACCTACATATATCAGCACTTGTGCTGCTGCTACAAAATCAGCATTTAGCAAAATGTACATTCCGGCGATGCTGATAAAAACTCCGCCCAACAAGAAAGCTGAATAGACAATGTTGGAAAACAGCACCACACCCAAAGCTGCTCCAATCATCATCACGCTCAGTATGGCAAACGAAACAATCTGAACCCCTTGCGCTAAATCCACAGTTATTTCTCCTTTTGTTCGTTGTTCATCATTCATAGCCACGAACAAGGAACAACGAACAATGAACAATTAAACCTACTTTTCCGATTTTTCCAAAATTTCCTCTGGAAGTTGACCGGCCCGACGATAGCTGTCTGGAACGTCGTGAGGGTCCATCACACCTTTTGGCAAGTACGCAAGTTCGCGCAGCGGTGTGACCATCGGGTCATCAGTTACTTTATATGGCAAACGTCCCAAAGCCACGTTATCGAAGTTTAATTCGTGACGATCGTATGTGGAAAGCTCGTACTCTTCTGTCATAGATAAACAGTTTGTCGGGCAGTATTCCACACAGTTGCCGCAAAAGATACAAACTCCGAAGTCAATGCTGTAGTGTCGCAGCTGTTTCTTTTTCGTTTCCTTGTTGAATTCCCAATCTACTACTGGCAGGTTGATCGGACAAACGCGGACGCAAACTTCGCAGGAAATGCACTTATCAAATTCAAAGTGAATGCGTCCTCGAAAACGTTCTGAAGGGATAAGTTTTTCGTAGGGATACTGTACCGTAATCGGACGACGGCGCATATGGTCAAAGGTAACTGCCAAACCTTGACCGATGTATTTACCTGCCTGAACGGCTTCTTTGGCGTAATCGCCAACTTGTTTGAGGAACTTTAGCATCGTGTCTCACTCTCTTGGGAATTTTAGATTTTAGATTTTAGATTTTAGATTTGGCGCAAATTTGTCATCTAAAATCTAAAATCTGAAATTTATTTAGCCGCCGAAGGCAAAGGGGAATGCTAGCTTGAGGGCGGCGGTTAACAGCAGGTTTACCAGAGAAACCGGTAAAAGGAACTTCCACCCTAAATTTAGCAATTGGTCAATTCTGACGCGGGGTACCGTCCAGCGCAGCAGAATAGCGAGAAAGATGAGGAAGTAAGCTTTCAGAACTGTCATGGTGATGCCTAAAGAAGCAGCGATTACCTGCAACCAGGGATTTGTCTCGCTGACTCCGAACAAGCTGGCGATGCGATCGATCGGAACGGGAAAATCCCAGCCGCCCAGGTAAAGTATGGAGAAGAGTAGAGAAGAGAGAACCAGGTTGACGTAGGAACCCACGTAGAACAAACCGAATTTCATCCCAGAATACTCGGTTTGATAGCCAGCCACCAGTTCTTCTTCAGCTTCCGGCAAGTCAAAGGGTATCCGTTCGCATTCTGCTAAGGCACAAATCCAAAATACGATGAATCCGATCGGCTGACGCCAGAGGTTCCAACCCAGGATACCGTAACCCGATTGTTGGTCTACGATGTCGATCGTACTGAGGCTGTTGGACATCATCACGATTGCCAGCACCGACAGCGACAGGGGTATTTCATAACTGATCGACTGTGCGGCAGCCCGTAAACCCCCCAACAAGGAGTATTTGTTGTTAGAGGCATACCCTGACATCAGCAAACCAATTGGGGCAATGCTGGAAAGAGCCACCCACAGAAATACACCAACGGCGATGTTTGTGATTACCAGATTTTGTCCGAAGGGTACGATCAGGTAGGACAGAAACACTGGGATCACCACGATGATCGGCCCCAGCGTGAAGAGAAGGGAATCCGACTTAGCTGGGAGAATATCTTCTTTAAAGACCAGCTTCATACCATCGGCTACAGGTGCCAGTATCCCGAATGGCCCCATGAATTCCGGGCCAATCCGCTGTTGTGCAGCCGCCGAAATTTTTCGCTCTAACCAGACTGATACCAGCACTCCTACCGTTGCACCAATAATCATCAGCACCATTGGCAGGGGCATCCAGATTGCCTTAGCGGCACCAGCTGGGACGCCCAAGTCCATTAGCGATTCAATAAAGATTGCTTGCAGGTCAATTCCTGAGTTCATGTTCCCCGCTCTCAAAAATGGCTGAGGCAATGCCAAACCAACCGTTACTACTTTGATTTGTGAAGTTTTTTTTACAACTTCACTGTTTAGTATACCGTCGGATGCCGCAAGACTTTGCTGGTGCAACTACAGCGCCTTGCGAGTGGAGGAGTGGGGGAGTGGGGGAGTGGGGGAGTGGGGGAGTGGACAAAAATTAAGTACCATCAACGCTTGCAAACCGCTATAAGTGCGGCTTGCTGTCGTGGGTCTTCCGCGCAGCGGGCTGGGTGCCTATAAAGGCAATGTCATCTACCTAGAGGATTGACTAAAGATGGAAGTCTATGATGTGGATAGGAAAATGTAATAGCTCAAGTTGCTAGTGCCGCTACGTAGAAGTCAAAAGTCAAAAGTCAAAAGTTAAAATTTAAAATTTAAAATTTAAAATTTAAAATTTAAAATTAGGAATTTAAAATTAGGAATTTCTTCCCCCTCACTTTTTTACTCCACTTTTTCACTCCACAAATCTCCGTTCAGGTTTCGATTGCAAATTTCTCTGGATCTATTCCCCAATTTACCCACCGAATTGCTTCTCGTGCAGATGTTAAATTGGGTGGTACGCGCAAGGCGTGAATTTGTCCGGTACTGGGGCAAGTCATCTTCAATAAATGAATTGGCTCGACATCAGCATCATCTATTTTTAATAAAGTGTATTCTCGAAATAAGTCTAATTCTGTTGTTTGCAATTCTTGACAAATTCTCTCGTAGCCGATCGCTTGAATTAAAACTCGCCTTAACTCTGCGTTTGTCTCTTGTAAAAGCCATTGCGATCGCCACTTTTTCGGGTGCAGGTATCCGTATTTCCGAGGTAAGTTTACCCCGTGATAAGCGTACAGGCTATATCCATCGGCAAACTCAAGGGCAGGTTCTCCTTCGGCGTGCAATCTTTGTCGAGCGTCAAAGTTTATTTTCGTCGGTCGATCGCATACAAAACAAACATTTTCGTAAGCCAAAATCCAAAAGGCATTCTTTACCAATAGCTGAAACAACTCCCATTCTTTTTGAAAGTTATGCTGGCAACCTAACACGGTAATATAAAATTCAATCTCCTTAGCCCAAGAAGTACCTATTTTTCGGATAAAAGCTTTGGGAAAATTTACCCATAGATTATCCTGTAATTGCCTACTCATTTGTCGCCGAAGAGAGATCTCCAATCGCGATGCCAGCATACTTCGCTGTCGGTCCCACAATTGCTCTTTCAATCGCATTTCTAATTGGCTCTCCACTTGTCGCCACAGTTTTATTGCTAACTGGCTATCCAGCTTGCCTCTTATTGGTTTACCTAATTTTATTTCTCCTTGTTTATTTATGTCTATCGCAGCAGCATAAGGGCTATCATAAAAAAGAATATCTACCTCATTTTTACCAATACTTCCATAAGCTGATTTTATTGCATCCTGAGCTTTTTGGCGATCGATTCGCTCTGTAGAAAGTAGAATCGCATCCCACTTTTCCTTGTAAACTGGAATTAAAGCTTCTTGCTCTGGCGTAAATTCGGTAATAATTTTGTAGCCACATCCCTCAGCTAAAACTCGCCTCAATCGAGCGTCAATCTCTTCAGCTATCCACTGTGTTTGCCAGCGAGAAGGAGGCAATTTACTGTATTTTTCAGGCAATCTTACACCGCGATAAGCATAGATATTAAATTCATCAACAAATGCAATTGCAGGTTCTCCTTCTGCATGGAAGCTTCCTCGATCGTCTAAAGATATTTTTCTAGGCCGATCGCATATTATGCACAGCTTTTTATAAGGAATAATCCATCCACAATCTTGCAGAAATGTCTGCAATACCTGCCAATCTTTGTTGCGAGCGCTCTGGCAATTTAAAACATTAATATAAAACTCAGCCTTACAGCAATTCAAACTCCATATTTCCGGTCGAATACAGTTATGTTTTTCTAGTTTTATCGCCAACTTTTCCCTTAATTGACTCATTTGGATGTTGCCCATTTGACTCTTGAGCAGTTGCCTGTGCAACCACCGTTTTAGTTGACTATCTACTTGTTTGCCTAACTGAATTTCTAATGGTTTCCACAGTTTGTCAATTACTGCACTCTTCAGTTTTTTACCGACCTGTTTTATGTGCAGACTTTCCTTATGGCTTAAAGCCGAATAAGGACTATCAAAAAAAACAATTAATGGCTCTTGTTCGCCAATTATCTCATAAACTGCTTTGACCGCTTCAGAAGCTTTTTGACGGTCGATCGGTTCGGTGGAGAGAGCTATACTGCGCCACTTTTCTAGATAAACTGGAATCAGAGCTTCTTGTTCTGGCGTGAGTTCTGCAATCACATTTCTTTAAGTAATAAATACGAAATTGTTAGCGAAAAACAGGTTTTAAAAACCAATTTTTCATCAGTCCAAATCCGGGATCGAAACTCCCTTTATCCCTAAGAAGGGTGAAGCATTGCGGTAGAAAAACTTTGGGTCTTGGGAATACACTTATCGCCGCAATGCTTCACCCCTACACCCCACACTATAAAGGGGCTAAATAACCCGGATTTGGTATCAGTCCACTTCAGTGGACTTTCGCTATGACGCTGGGGTTTGAACCCCTGGCGGACTATGTTGCTAACGTTCTTCGATCGGTATATATGCAGCTTCGTGCAGTCCGGTGTAAACTTGAGTCGGACGGTAGATGCGGTTTTCTTCGAGCTGTTCTTTCCAGTGAGCTAACCAACCGGCCACGCGAGCGATCGCAAAAATTGGCGTAAACAAATCCGTCGGAATACCCATCTTACTGTAAACCAAGCCAGAGTAGAAATCCACGTTCGGGTAAATTCCCTTGTGAGCGAGTTTTTCTTCTACAGCTCTTTCCAACTCCACCGCAATATCGTAGTACTTATCCCGACCGAACTTTTCAAACAACTGCTCTGCCAGATTTTGGAGAATAGTTGCTCGCGGATCTTTTACCTTGTATACTCGGTGTCCGAAGCCCATAATTTTGGCTTTGCGTTCCAGGCGATCTTCCAGATAAGGGCGGACATTTTCCACCGAGCCAATTTCTTCCAACATCGCAATCACTTCTTCATTTGCGCCCCCGTGCAGTGGGCCACCCAGAGTCCCCACAGCCGAAGCCATGACTGCGTAAGGATCTGTCAGAGTTGAAGCTGTCACCCGTGCTGAAAACGTGGAAGCATTCATCGTATGTTCTGCGTGCAGCGTTAGGCAGACATCGAATATCCTAGCTGCCAGCGGATCTGGTTCCCGCTCATTCAGCATATACAGAAAATTAGCCGAATAGCCCAAATCATCGCGAGGCTGTACGGGGTCGTTTCCCTTCCGCATCAGCTGAAAAGCTGCCACCATTGTGGGAATTTTCGCCAAAAGTCGCACTACAGCAGCGCGGATATAAGCCGGGTTATCTAAATCTCTGCGGGAATAGAACAAACCCAATGCAGCGGCTGAAGCTTGTAGCGCATCCATCGGGTGTCCGCTTTCGGGAAAGCATTTCATCATGTCCCGAATCCGATATTTAATTCGCCGATGGTAGCGAATTTCATGTTCAAAGGCTTCCAGTTCTTCTTTCGTTGGCAGCGTACCCCAAATCAAAAGATAGGATGTTTCCAGGAAGGTACTTTTTTCTGCGAGTTCTTCGATACGGATACCCCGATATTGCAATATACCTTGCTGTCCATCCACGTAGCTAACGCTTGATTGGGCAGCGGGAATGCCTTCCAGACCTGGCTTATACTCGCAGACAGTCATAACTTTACCGTTAATCTTATGTGAAATATATTTTAGGCTAACTTACCAGAAACTTACGTATTGTTGCCGACTGCACAAAAATCTTTTATATCTAGCTAGGGGTTAGGGGTTAGGGGCTAGGGGCTAGGGG
>NZ_JACJUP010000025.1:0-16651 GCF_014748295.1 Planktothrix sp. FACHB-1355
TCCATTGGCGTAGGGAGCTGGGTGGGAAAATTTGAGGGGTGACGACAACCAGATAAGAGAACTTTCACGGATGGAAAAACATAAAATTGTAGATTTGACGAGATAGGTGAGAGTCCCTGCCCCCATGTTTTATGAGTATATCTGGGTTTAGCTTAGCCACTGGTTGCTCTTTTAATCTACTTTTTAACATTTTCCAGTTTCTACAACTCTCAGAGGTTCTTATTCCGATGGCTCAGGTCTACCTTCACACAATCTTTAAATAAAATGATTTATTATTTTCTGCGTGTAAGTAGCTGTTTTACAGTAATCGACCGTTCACTTCAACTACCGTATTTATACATAAATACAGCCGAAAACGTTCCTGCGTATGCTTAAGAAAAGCTACATCAACAAGCGTCAATGAATAGTGAACTTTTTGGGAACAATTTGTTAATGTTAAATTTAATACATCATAGCTCAAATATCGGCAATTGTAAATTGCTTCTTACAGTTACCATTTCTACTCAACAGAAGAATTTTAGAAATATCAAGGCATATCGATATAATGGCGCTCTCCTATTTGTGCTGTAATACCCTAATTTTAGGGACTCTTGACTGCGATTTTTCAGTTGCTCTTTAGATGAGTTCAATCCATGAAAGCTTGATTTAGAGGGGATTTTAGGCGATCGTTTATCTGTTGAAATCATACTGCGATCGCAGTATGATTTCAACGATTTAGACAGGCACAGATTTCTCGGCAAAAAACTGGAGTTCGAGGCATAGCAAAGGTTTGAGACATGGGGACTTCCCTGTAAAGCGAAACCCCATTTAGTCCTATCCCACCAATTTCTTCCCTCCAGCAGTGTCCTGTGTCTGACGCTCAGCTGCTTGGGCATTTAACTTTTGGTTCAAATCGCGTGTGCGGCGGGAAAGCAGGCGGATGATGTTAACCGCAATTCCGGGCGTTTCCTCAATAGCGTCGTAGAGTTGCTGCTGTGTCAGCACTAGACACTCACAGGCTGTTACAGTCGAGACTGAGGCGGAACGAGGTTCGGCGTCAAACAAAGACATTTCACCAAAGCAGGCACCTGGCCCCAACTGGGCGAGATCGTTGTTTCCGATATGCACGCGGACTTGGCCGAGTACGACTATGTAGAGAGATCGCCCCTCCTGCCCTTGGGTAAAAATGGTGTGCTTGGTCGGAAATGATAGCTCATCCATCACCGAAGCAAGTCGGACGAGAAAATCATCCCGCAGTTCCTGAAAGATGGGCACGCCCCTGACAAACAATAGCCGATCGACACTGGTAAGCATCTATCTATACTTTTATCTGATAATAATAATACCCCGGCTATGCGTCAACATCCCGGAGCCCGCTCAACCTAACATCAGTAGGTTCGCAAGCAACATTGTACTGGTTTTTAGCGAACGAGGCGTTTTGCATATCTTATGCTTCATTATCAAAGCAGAGAAAATAAAGGTTCAGTAGAATTTCATTAGCCATTTCCTGAATAAAAACAAATCAATTCGATTGCCAAGATTGGGTAAGTATTTTGACAGGCATTTACTGGGGAATTTGTATCCTTAAACCCAACTGTAACTTAGAAATACCTCGCCTCTTGACGAAGTATACTTCAACTTACGCTGGATTCTCACCCTGCTCTATACCTAACTCTGCCATCATTTCCTGCACTTGAGCGGCTACTAGGCGATCGGGATCTTGTTTGAGTTTCGGTAGGAGTTCTGCTAGCGCACGTTGGGAGGCAACTCTGAGGTAAGCTATCACCGCTTCTCTCACAAAACCCGTAGGATGACGCAGACAAGCTATAGTAGCTTCAGCCGTCAAATTCCAACGAGCCGATCTCGCTAAATGAAAACAACAAGCTAGAGACCAATCTGATAGAAAGTGCCTTAAAGATAGCAACCTACGCACGCGATCTCTCTCGTCCAAAGGCTGATAGACAACTAGCGCTGCTAAACTTTGCAATTTTTCCCAATCCGAGTTGCGATCGAGAACGGTGAGCAACACACGTTTAGTAGGAATATCAATAGTTTGGTCTAATATTTCTAACCCCCTTGCCATCTCAGATGGAGAACCCGATCGCAAATTAAAAGCTGCTGCTTGAATAGCCCCAAGCGGATACAAAAATTTCATCAGTAAAAAACACCGCTCCACCGAATCTGCCAGTGCATCTTTGAGGGCCCTTTGCAGCAAATCGGCTTCGTTGCTTTTTAATTCTCGGCTCAGATCTATCCTAGCGGCGTACATCTGCGCCATAAACATTAGTTCCTGATCGATTAACATTTCGACGCCGCTGCGCCCCAACCGATCCAGTACGCTTTCAATACCAATTTCATTGGGCAACTTCAGCACAATTTGGATAATTTGACGTCTGGTGTTTCCCCAGGCAGTCATCAAGTTAGACACTAATACGTTCAGGGCTTCGCGAGTGCTAATACGACCGATCGCATCCCAGGCATAGCGTCGCACCAAATCAGGTTTGTGAATATTTGTTGCAAGGGACAGGAGCATGGGAATAGCATCGTTTTCCAGTCGGACTATTGCGTGCAGGGCCGCCTCGCGAGTAGACTTATATTCCAAACCGCGTAGGAGGGAAGGATAGTACTCTTCCAAACGAGTAGCGGCGATCGCTTCCAGCAAAGCACAGCGTACCCGCAACGACTTATCTCGCAACAAGTTGGGAATTTGCAGCCTGAGTGTTTGCAAATACACCGCTTCACCTAGCGCCCGACAACCCATTACCCGTTCTTGTTCTTCTTGATGGGTTAGCATCCGCCGCAAGACAGATGTTGCCTCTGCTTTTTGCGTGGCGCTTCCCAAGCGCAAAAGTAGGGAAGCAGCAGTACCTCGCACCATCGGATCGATCTCCGGACGCAGATAGGGCCTTAACTGACGCAGATCCGGTTCTGGTTCGGTTAGCCAAACATAGCGCAAAGCAACGGCTAAGACATCCGGTTCGGGATCTGAGGTTTCTATGAGAGCGCGAATATTGCTCAAATAAGCTGGATTGGGATTGTTGAGCATCACTTCCAAGCTTTGACGTTGCAAAGCGGGTGGAAACTGAGGCAGCAGAGGAGCTAGTATTTCGCCAACGTCTTGGGAGTAGATTTGACTGAGAAGTTCGATGCAAGAGCGCTTTTCTGCCTCCTCTGCGGGACGCTCCAGCACTTCTACGACGGCTCGCTTCAAGACGCGCAAATCGACATCGGCGCTACCGAGCTGTCCGCGTTGGGCGCTCAATACTAACAAGTCTACATAGCGCGATCGCAACAGCCAAACCGACATCAGCCACGCTAAGGCAAAGATGACTATTCCGACGACCACAATCCAACCCAGCCACTCTTTCTGTACTTTCTCCCCAAGAGTAGGGAATGCCCAATGGATTAACCAGAGAATCCCTAAGATCGCACCTCCCGTAAAACCCGTTGCCACAGGTTCCGCAATGCCACGGGCTTTCGTCTCCACACTGCCGCGCAGGTTCTCCGGGATGGGTTGGAATAGCACCGAACCGGTGCTGGCAACGAAGGTGTAGCGCAGCAGTTCATCGACAAACTTCAAGACGATTAAACCGATGAATAATTCTAATCCCTTGAGGGAAAATACGCGCAGCACAGCCAATATCAATATTGTCAGAGGAATCAAGCCCAGGATAGCCATCACTGCGGGTGGCAGCATGGCGGTTACGAACACCCCCATCCGTTCGATCACCCTACTGGAGATAAACCATTGCGTGATCAGCTCGCAGATGCCGACAATACCACTGAACAAACCTAAGAAACTGGCAATATCTTTACCATCTAAGTGCAGTTCCAACTGGGAGAGATACTGAAAGTCGATTAGCAGCAGCAATACCTGGGCGATTACAAAAAAGGCATAGAGTAATATCTCGTATTGTCGTAACGGCCCCGCCAGTTTGCGAGTGGAAGATCCATCGTGGTAATCCCTTAAGTTGCTTGGGTGAGAATCGGGAAATGACTGCTCGTAGCGATTGCTGAGATAGTAGAGAATTCCCGCACCCATAACCAGCATTACCGCCGCTACCAAGATGATATTGTGCAGTCCTACAACGGAAAGCAGCAGGGGTAGGGAAAAACCGCTCAGTACGTCTGCTACTAAACTGCCGCTACTGATCAGGGGAAAGGTGCGCTTAATTTCCCGGATGTTGAATAGCTGGTTTGCGGTCAGCGAGGTGTTGAGGTGATTGAGAGCGTAGGCTCCATCTACCCATAAGGGGAGTAAAAATACTGTCAGCCAACCCAAATCGGGAAACTGTAAGCCCACGCGAAATAATAGCAGAGGGACGGCTAGCAGCACCGCGATCGTCACGATAAATTGTCGCAACGGCAAAATTCTTTGCATCCAGGTGGATAATAAACCCAATGCTCCGCCCAGTCCAGCGCTGGCAATATAAATCCAGGGCAACCACTCTGCTCCCAACTGATCGAGGAACAAAGCTACTGTGCTGGCTTCCAACCATACCAATCCTATGGAAGTAGTTGTATATACAGCGAACATCAGTAGCGTGCGTTCGCTTTCTTCTGCACGCAGGTTGAGCCATTGCAGCAATAATCGTGAAAAACCCCACGAAGGCGATGTATTGTTCAGCGTCATAAAAATAACAGGGAAACCGCACGGGCGAGCGAAAGCAGAGGGTTTGCTGGGCTATTTGTCAAGTGGTTAGTTGTCGTGACAAATAGCGATCTTTTCCAGCAGTAGCAGATAATCTGTTTGTTTAACTGATGCCTTGGTATATTTAGCGTAAAGCTAAAGCAAGAATACAGAAAGAATTGGGAGATTTTATTTTGAACTAAAAATGTTTCGGCTTCCACCAAAATTTGCGCTGTACACAGAGGTTTTTAGGAGGATGCAAAATTTTTGAATTAATATGAAATCTTAACTATTGTATCTGAATTTAGTTTTTCCTGCGATCGCACTCCAAGCAAAAACATAGCTCTGAAAGCTTACCTCAGAACTTGCAAAAATACTAGCAGGAGCTATGTTTAATGAGGAATTAGGCACTCTAGGAGCTTTCCTAAAGTGCTTTCCCTGTCCTTTGGCTGCGATCGATATTTACATAGTCGCATAATGACAAGTAATCCCAAGTGCGATCGCCTGTCGCCTTCAAGCAGGGCAGTTATGGTGCGTTCTCCAAAAAGCCGGCTATTTTTTGGGAGCCAGCAGCATCATCATATTGCGCCCTTCTTTTTTGGGTGCTTGCTGCACTTCGGCAATCTCCTGCAAATCGTTGGCCATCCGATTGAGCAGCTCTTCTGCCAAGTCGCTGTGTTGAATTTCCCGCCCACGAAACATGACGGTCGCTTTTACCTTATCTCCTTCCTGAATAAACCGCTTTGCGTGAGCAAGCCGCACGTTATAATCGTGTTCCTCAATCTTGTAGCGCATCTTGACTTCCTTAACGTCAGCCGTGTGCTGCTTTTTCCGGGCTTCCCGCGCCTTTTTTTCCTGCTCGAACTTAAACTTGCCGTAGTCCATGATCCGGCAAACAGGCGGGTCAGCCTTATCGCTGACTAAGACAAGATCGAGTTCTTTTTCGATCGCTAAGGGCAACGCTTCTTGTGGGGACATAATCCCCAGCTGCGACCCATCGGTATCAATAACTCGAATTTTTGGAAATCGAATGCGTTCGTTGATTGTAGGTAAATTACTTGGGCGTCTTTTTTCGATCACAGGCATTGGTAAGGTTTGTGAGCAGTTGAGTGACAGTTTGGATCGTGCTGCGGTTTGCAGTATTATCTAGATCCTTGATGGGGCTACGCAGTAGCTGAGCGGCATTGCCGTCTCGGAAGCGGGAAACCACCATAAAGCTTTATCTGCTTGTACTTGCCATTCTACTCACTCTGGTTGAGTTTCGGCCTATTTTTTTACATAATGTCTTAAGAACTGGCCTACCAGAGCCGCAACTTCCTTTGGAAGGAATTACCATTAAAACTTAATAAAGAAACAGGAAACTAGCTCAGCCAATCAGTACTGTATAGAATTCTACCAATCTTAAAAAAAGCTGAAGAAAAAATGCTCAAGTGAACAGATAGTTAATTCCGGTTAACTAAACAATGACCAAAGCGAAAAATGTCAATCTCACGCCCCACCAAGTATTATCCCCCTCGAAATGACATTCGATCGATCGCCAAAGCTAAAATTGAAATCTGAGCAACATTTTGTAATACTTTTGAAGCAGAGGTTAGCGTGACCACTTCCCTGCACTGGCAGCAACGGGTTGGCAGTCAACGAGATTGGGTTTGGCGAGGCTGGCAAACTCGATACACTTATATGCGGCCTTCTCAGTCTACTGGGGATGCTACGACCTTTATCCTGCTGCATGGATTTGGGACTTCCATTGGCCACTGGCGACACAATATGACAGTATTCAGTCAGTCGCACCCGGTTTACGCATTGGATATGCTCGGCTTTGGGGCTTCGGAGAAAGCATCAGCGAAATATAACGTCACGCTTTGGGTAGAGCAAGTCTACGACTTTTGGCGGACTTTTATTCGGCAGCCGGTGGTTTTGGTTGGTAATTCGATCGGTTCTTTGGTCTGTATCGCCGCCGCCGCAGCTCATCCGGAGATGGTGCGGGGCGTTGTGATGATGAGTTTGCCCGATCCATCGGTGGAAGAGGAAATGATTCCTCGACCGTTGCGATCGCTCGTTGCTACCATTAAAAACATTGTCGCTTCCCCGCCCGTACTTCAAACTTTTTTTTATTGGGTGCGAGTGCCCCAGCGAGTTCGCGGCTGGGCGGCCATCGCCTACGCTAACCCCGAAGCGATTACCGATGAATTGGTAGATATCCTGGTTGGGCCTGCCCAAGACAGAGGTTCTGCCCAAGCCTTCTGTGCTATCCTCAAAGCGATGACAAGTTCACAATTTGGCCCCAGTGTCAAGTCTTTGCTTCCCAACTTAAACATTCCCTTGCTCCTCATCTGGGGCAGTCAAGACAAGATGATACCTCGCGGTTTAGCCCGTCAGTTCAAACAGTACAACCCCAATTTGGAAGTTATCGAGTTAGACAACGCCGGTCACTGTCCTCACGATGAGTGCCCAGAGCGGGTAAATCAAATAATTTTAGAGTGGGTAGATGCCCACTGTACAAACACAAGGAAGCTGGATACGACACGGGAGCCGTCGAAAGTGTAAAGTAAAAAGTAAAAAGAACTAAGCTAACAAGAGAGCTTTCTTTTGCCTTTTTACTTTCGCTGTTTGGATCGCTAACCAACTTTGACCTGATCGGTACTGACAGATGTTGCACCGCTCACGCTACGGGCTACCGACACCATCTTATTGAGAACGTCCTGAGAAGGAACTTCTCCTTTCAAAACCACAGTACCGCCAGTTTGAGCTACCCAAAGACGATCGTAATCAGTCAGTTCCTGGTCTTGGTCAAAAGCTAGAGCAACTCGTTTGGCTAAACCGCTTTGGTCGTACTCGCCATTCAATCCCACTCGCTCTGGGGGAATTTCCCCTCCATCAGGAGCCGATCCTGCCGGTGCGGGATTCGTCTGAGCATCAGCGGGCTTTTCCATTCCGAATAGGCGTTGTAACCAACCCATTGGCGTTTTTCCTCCATTAAATATGAACACAAATAATAATTAAACATTTTTCGATGATTTACTGCATCTATCGTCAAAAAGATTTTATATTCTCCCATTCCTACGTCTTTAGACAGATAAAGCCAGGATCTGGCTTTGTCACGGTGGTCTGACAAAAACCGCAGCAGTGTTGCCACCACAAGCAGTTGCGGTAATATGATTAAACTAAACCCGTGCAGCTTCTTTGTGGCATAGGGTAATTTTGTATCTTCAGCAGTATGCGATCGCGCCTCAGCATTTTTTCACGATCATGAAACACACCCTTTCCGTTTTGGTTGAAGATGAAGCCGGTGTCCTAAGCCGCATTGCTGGTCTATTTGCCCGTCGAGGCTTTAATATCGAAAGTTTGGCAGTTGGCCCAGCAGAACAGATGGGAATTTCGCGGATTACAATGGTCGTCCCTGGCGATGACAGAATTATCGAGCAGCTTACCAAACAACTTTATAAGTTGATTAATGTCCTTAAGGTACAGGATATTACTGAGATTCCCTGCGTAGAGCGAGAGTTGATGCTGCTCAAAGTTAATGGTAACAGCAGTACTCGTTCGGAAATTATCGAATTGGCTCAGATTTTTAGGGCGCGGGTGGTGGATGTTGCGGAGGAGTCGCTGACTCTGGAAGTAGTTGGCGATCCGGGTAAGATGGTAGCGATCGTACAAGTACTCCAAAAATTCGGTCTTCGGGAAATTGCTCGCACCGGTAAAATTGCCCTCACTCGCGAGTCGGGGGTAAACACTGAGTTTCTCAAATCTTTGGAAGCAAAAATTTCGTAACCGAGTAGGGTGGCCATTGCCCACCCGCTCCTAATTTATAATTAAAGAAATTTTCCCAGTCGTCGAGCCAGTTTCCAGCAAGCGATGCGCTTCGGCAGCTTGTTCGAGGGGAAAAGTGTTGCTGAGGTGAATTTTGAGTTTACCTTGGTCTATCAGACGCGCACATTCTTCTAAAATTTTGCCTTGGTGTATCTGTGCTGACACCAATCCTTGTAACATTGGTGTCAACATCAGTTCTAAGCTAATTCTCAGATTTCGGTTTCTGGCTGTCTTCAAATTTCCCAAGGCGGGATCTGGTTCTAAAATGGTGATTAAATCGCCGTAAACCTGCACGGCTGGAACGGTTTTGTAAAAGGTTTTGCCGCCTACGGTATCGAAGGCGAGGTCTACTCCTTCTCCATTTGTCCAATCTAATGCGGCTTGGACAAAATCGGTTTCTTTATAGAAAATTATTTGATCTGCACCCAGTTGGCGAACGAATTCGGCTTTGTCTTGCGAACCTACTGTAGTACAAACTTCGGCACCTTGCAGCTTTGCCAATTGTATCGCAACGTGACCGACGCCACCAGCACCGGCGTGGATGAGAACTTTTCGTCCAGCTTCCAGGCGTCCGCGATCGTACAATGATTCCCAAGCGGTAATGAGGACGAGGGGAGCTGCTGCTGCTTCGGCGAAGGAGAGGGAAGTGGGTTTGCGGGCGACATACCGCTCTTCTACAACTATATATTCAGCATAGTTACCGTAGCGATCGCCCAGTCCACCATAGCAGAAATATACCTCATCGCCGACACCGAAGCGGGTGACACCAGCACCGACTGCTTCGATGACGCCAGCACCATCGCATCCCAAGATTGCTGGCATTTTATCTGGATAGAAGGTGCCTCGCTTCCGCAGTTTAGTATCGATCGGGTTGACACCTGCTGCCCGCAATCTTACCAAAAGTTCTGTGTCTCCTACAGGAACGGCAGGGTTTTCGATTTGCCGCACTTGTAGTACTTCGGGATCTCCGGCGGCTGTCATCAAGACTGCTTTCACAAGTTTTTCTCCTCACGGCTGAAGCTATTAGTTGTCGTCGGCTAGAAACCCGGTTTTTCTAAAAAACCGGGTTTGTGGAACCCCTCAAAACTAGCTTGACGGATTACTAGGGCTTGTATTTGCCACTTTACCGCAAGTGGGAGGAGAAAGCGATCGTCTCAAAGTGTCAAAATAACAGAAATAATATCAAAGCAGCGCTGGCTACGATCGCTAGAAGAGAGGTACCATCTTCTTGTTTCGGCTGAGGCTTAGGATCGAGGGAGCGTTCTAATCCGCATTTGAGGCAGACATATCTGCGGGGGTTGTTCGGATCGTTGACAAATGGACATTGCGCTTTACTGCAATCAACAGCGCAGGTTTTTTGTACCGTTGTCATGAAAACCCCCGATTGTAACAACTACCTTTGTTTATTCAACCGATATGGTTAGCTTCAGGAGAATTGCTGGCAATTTCGGTAAATTGTTGGGGATGGGGAGGGTGCGATCGGACTTTCACAAAGACAATCAGACAATAGCGATCGCATTCTGTAATATTTCAAACTTTGTCCTAGTTTTCTTTCTGCTCCAGTTCCCGTGGATCTTCCAGAATCATAGCTATTTCTAGCAGTTCCCAGCACTGATAATCTTTGCCTGTCTCTGGGTTAAAGGGACGAACAACTCGACGATACGCTTCCAAGGTATCGACCATTAGTTTATTGCCGTTTGCCAACTCTACATCGTTGAGTCTGGTTTTGCCAACACCGGTGAGGTCTGCTAACTCATCCAGCGTTAAGCCTTTTTGTTCGCGGGCATTTTTCAAAATTAGCCCAACTTTTACCATTCCCACCTTGTCAAATCGGGCTATCGGTTCGCTTTTCTTGCTTTGGCGCGACATAACAACCAGACACAAACCTGTGAAATCGTGTGAGAGTAAAAGCATTCTAGCGCAGCAGCTACTTTACCCCTCATTGTCCGGAATAGTGGATATTGACTATTTATCCGAAATAGTGGATAGTAGATATAGTTATATATGTGCGAAGATTGTCTAAACTATGACAACCTTATTTAAGAGGGTTAGACCTGCCCAGAAATTCCGCATCACCAAGCGCAAAATCGCCAAATTCCTGGGAATTGCTGAGTCATTAGTACAGGAAGTGGAAAAATGGCCTTACATTCAAAAATGCTCTAGCTGGGAAGATTGGGAAAAATTGTGGAACGCCATCCGAATCGATCGCAGAAAGCACTGCAAGCAATACGAGGATTCCTTAGTGCAATTTTGGCAAGAAATCTGGGCTAAACGCAGCGATGCTCTTCCTAGCAAGGTAATGGTTGATAATTATACAACAAATTTAGCAGGAAGTGCGATCGCGCTCTAACAAAAACCCCCTTTTTAAGGGGGCGGGGGAATTAGAGAGTCAAAGATTGCGGGTCTGTTTCAATTAACTTCGCCAAATCTTGCAAGAAAGCCGCCGCATGGGCACCGTAAATAATGCGGTGATCGCAAGTAATATTAACCTGCATTTGCCGCTTCACTCCCATCAACCCATCTTCAGTGGCGACAACTTGGGGACGGGACGCGCCAATTGCGAGGATGGAACCTTGTCCCGGCGGGAGAATCGCGTCAAATCGGTCTACGCCAAACATTCCCAAATTCGACAAAGTAAATGTGCCAGAATTATACTCGTGCGGTTGCAGCTGCTTGGTTCTGGAACGCTCTACCAAATCTTTCCAAGTGCGAGAGAGAGAGTAGATATCGAGTTTATCGGCGTTTTGCAATACTGGCGTGATCAGTCCGCCATCATCCATTGCCACCGCTACCGCCACATTAATCGCAGAAGGATATTGAATGCCTTGGTCTGTATAGCTGGCATTCAGCAAAGGATGTTTTTGTAAAGCTACTGCTACTGCTTTGGCTAGCAGCGCCGTCATCGTGACGCCTTTAGACTTAATTTGCTTGTAAAGTTTATCGAGATTATCTGTAGTGATGGTATAACCGACATGGTACGTAGGCACTTGCAAGCTAGCCACCATGTTCCGGACGACAGCATTTTGCAGTGTAGTTAAAGGCACTACTTTACCGGGGGCTACCGCGACGGGGGCAGGTGCGGGTGCTGGTTTTGCTGCTGGTGCGATGGGGACGGGTGCGGGCGGTGGCGCAACAGGCGTTATGGCGGGTGCGGCGACGGCTGGTTTTGCCCTACCTACTGCGGCTTCCACGTCTTCTGCGACAATGCGTCCGTGCGGGCCACTGCCTCGCAAGCTACTCAATTCTACTTTCAATTCCTTAGCCAACTTTTTGGCGCGGGGAGAAGCAATTAAACGTCCGTTGCCGTTACTGCTGCCGTTGGGAGAAGCTGGGGCGGCTGCAACTGGCTGGGCTGCTTGTGCTGGGGCGGCTGCGGCTGGGGCGGTTTGTGCGGGTGGGGCGTTGTTGCCTGTTGCCTGTTGCTTGGCAGTTTCGATTTCTGCTTCGGTTTCTGCTACTAAAGCAATGGTGGCACCAACGGGAGCTGCTTCGCCCGCCGGTACGACGATCGTCGCCAAAAAGCCTTCGTAGAAGGACTCTACATCCATATCTGCCTTGTCGGACTCGACCACCACCACGGTTTCGCCTTTTTCAACTTTGTCGCCTGGAGATTTAACCCAGGAAACTATTTTGCCTTCGGTCATTGTAGAACTGAGAGCGGGCATGAAAACTTCGTGGATCATGGGGTGATGTACCGAATCGACAATTTACTAGAATAACAGATTTAGTCAGTGGAAAATTTTAAATTTCAGATTGCAGATGGGAAATTTATTTTGGATTGTCAATTTTAAATTCGCAATCTGAAATCTGAAATCTCTCGATGATAATGACTGCTCTAAATATCGCCGCGAATTTCTTCGACTACACCATCGCGCAGCAGAATTTCTACTTGCATTTTCTCAACTAAGTTGTCTCCTGGTTCAATGCGGAAAATGCTTTCTATTTGGCCTTGATTGACTTCTTGATTGAGTTCGAGAAGTTGCACTTGTTGGAGTTGTTGGAGGCTTTGATTTTTTTGCTCTAGCAGTTCGCTTTTTCTCTGGTTGACCTGCATTTGAATGTTTTCAATTTGCTGCATTACTTGCGGGCCAGGTGGTTGCAGACTTTGTTTTTGAATTTCTGTGATTGCCCGCTGTGCTTGGGTTTCTAACTGTTGCAATTGCTGGTCAATTTGATTGAGTTGCGACTGAAGTTGCTGCTGCGCCTCTTCTTTCCAGCGAGTTGTGACGATCGCTTTGACGGTAACGGGGCGTTTCAGCAGAAGGTGGTTCGTAGAGACATCCATAACCATTTAACTTTGAATCTCGTACAGGAGCGGGCTTTTTTTAGTTCTGAGTGTTGAGTGCAAAAGTGCTGAGTAATTTTTTCACTCAGCACTTTTGCACTCTGCGCTCATTTTAGTACATCGCGTCGATCGAATCGCTATAGCGTTCCATCACGACGGGTCGCCGAATTTTCAAGGTTTGAGTCATCATGCCATTTTCGATCGAAAATGGCTCCAGAATTAGCCTAAATGGGCCTATGCGGTCATCAGGACGATAGCCAGGTCGATTTTGGACTTCGCGGTTTAGTTCTTGCCGGAATAAGTCTTGGACAATTTTACTATCGAGGTCGATTTCTTGGTTTGATGACGCCTCAAGGGATACGGTTTCCTCCGGGAGATGCAATCTGAGATTTTGCGATGAAGCCCATTTCTGGAGGGCTTCTGTGTTGGGGACGATTAAGGCACCTAGCGATCGCTTGTCCTGCCCTACTAGCATAATCTGGTCGATGTAGGGACTACGCAAGCAGGCGTCTTCGATCGGCTGGGGTTCGATATTTTCCCCATTCGTCAATACAATCGTATCTTTTGCTCGTCCGGTCAGTACCAAATCGTTTCCTGCGGTTATCCAACCTAAATCACCGGTATCGAACCATCCTTCGGGGTCGATCGCCTTGGCTGTGGCGGTGGGATTGTGGTAATATCCCCCCATCACCTGCGGCCCGCGTACCAGCACTAAGCCGCGCTGACCCACAGGTAGGGTTTGACGGGTTTCGGGATCGACTATTTTGCATTCTGTCAGGGGGATGGGTTGTCCCGCCGAACCGCGTAGATTGTGCCAAGGGCGACGGGCATGGGTAACGGGGGATGTTTCGGTTAAACCGTAACCGACGAGTACTTCTACTCCTACTATTTCAAAAAAGTTGTCCAAGTGCGTTGCTAGGGAACCGCCACCGCTGAGGACGTATTTCAATCTGCCGCCGGTAGCTTGACGCACTTGCTGATAAACTAGGCGATCGGCTATTGCTTGGATGGGAGTGAGGGCGATTGTTTGTGCTGCGGCGAGGAGTTTTTCTGCTGGTGAAGGAGGGAAAGGTTGTAATTTTAATCCTCGCACAATTCGCCGCGCTTCGATGTATTTTTGGCTGATACCTAATAGGGTATTTATCAATCGCTGTTTGTTGGCGGGTTGTTCGCGGAACTGCTTTTGCACGCCTTCATAAATTGATTCCCAAAGACGCGGTACTCCCACCATGTAGTGCGGTTTGAATTGTTTGAGGTCTGATTTGACGTGACGCAGATTTGTATAAATTTGCGTGACGCCTTGGGAGATGATGAAATATTCGGCAGCGCGTTCGTAGGCGTGCCAAGTCGGGAGGATACTGAGAACTATATCGCCCGGTTGCGGTTGAATTACGGAACCCAAGGTGGTAACTTGGTGGAGCAAGTTGCCGTGGGATAGCATGACGCCTTTAGGCTTGCCGGTAGTTCCGGATGTGTAGAGGAGAGTGGCTAGGGTATCCCGGTTTTGGTTAGTCGGTTTTAGCTGTTGGTCAGCGCCAACTGCCATTAATTGAGAGAAGTTAAGAATTTTGAGATTGGAAGAAGTTTCGGGTTCTTCGTCGGATAGCAAGACTGCGAACTGGATGGGGAGGTCGTCGAGGCGATCGCGCAATTTTTTCAGCGTCTTGCGGTCTTCTACCACCAGAGCTGTACTACCGCTATTCTCTAAAATATACAGCAGTTCTTCCTTTTCTGCTTGGGCGCTGCGAACTACGTTAGCTGCCCCTGCCATCATAATGCCCTGATCTGCAATCATCCAGCGGGGACTGTTATCGGCGATGAGGGCGATGCGGGCGGGGACGCCCGCACCACTGGAGACGCCCGCACCACTGGGCGGTTCTGCGTCTGGTTGCACTCCCAACGCCTGCAATCCAGCGGCGAATTGCTGAATTTTCCGATATAGCTGTGGGTATGTGAGTACTACCTCTGGTTTGGCGTGGGGGTCATGCAGGGCGATGATATTCTCAAATCTTTGTGCTGCCAATGGCCAGATTTCCGGCAAGGACTGCGCTGAGGAGTAATCTGCCAAACGTTCTAAGTTAGCACGCTCTCGCTCTTTCATTTTCAAGTCATTGGGGGAGGCTGGTCTGTCTTTCAACATAGTCTCACATTATGGATGCAAATTTATCTTTGATTTCCAAGTTATCTTTACTATTGCTCGATCGTCACATCTGGGGGACAGAATTGATTCTGTCTGTCTTGTCTTGTCGTGTTCGGTATGATGCGATTTTTTAATTCCATCATTAGACATCTCCAGAAAATAATCTCAAAGGCAGGCAGGATGCCTACCCCACAAGAATTTTTGGAGATGTCTATTATAAGGTTACTTTCCGAAAGTAGGGGTATAAAGGTTCATGCTATTCGAGCCGTGTTTATAGAGGGCAAAAATATTTTTACTAATTCTGCCATTTTTAACCGCGCTCATATTCAGATATCAATTTTAGATACCTATCTGATTCAGGAGTCTTATTTGGTAGAAGAGAAACAGGAGTAATTATATAATGCTAGATCCCAAAGAAATTGTCAATTTTCTTCGCAAGTATTTCCACGAAGTAACACCTGAACAGTTTGCTCAAGATTACAAACATTATTGCCCTGAAATTAATGACCCCAATTCATATCAAGGCATAGAACCAAACATTGAGTTGAGGCAAGATTTATTGCCAGAAGTAGAACCATACGTTACTATTGATAACATACAAACAGAAAAAGCTATTCAAGAAACAAAAAATGCTTTAACAAAACTGATTGCTGCATTTGCATCGGAATTACCCAGCAATTTGCTTTTAAAAGTAGGAGAAGAAAATGCCATACAGGTAGTTGTTACCTTTATTATGCCAGCAGATTTGGAGGCGGCGAAGCAAAAAGATTTTTCCCTAGTCCACCGCCAAAATGATGTTTCGTAATCAAGCTCCATTTTCCAGTCGCCATTTGGCTCGTACTAATCGAATTGCGCCATAATCGAACTGTTCTCCGAGATGTTCGTAAATTGGTTTAAGCGCATCAGTAACGCCAACTTCTTGAATCGCCTGCAAGATGATTTCTTGATGTACGGGGGAAACTAGGCTATCTATATCTACTGTTTTACCCATTTCGATCGCTTCAGCTAAATGACCCAGGATCGTAGTGGTTTTTAAATTCCGTTTTTGGGCAATTTCTTCTACGGTTAGTCCTTGCTCAAATAAATCTAAACTCATTAACTGCGTGTAGTTAGTAGAAGCAGATTTTGAGGAAGTTGCGATCGCACTTTTCAAAACATCCTTTCCTACCGATAAACCTTGCTCTTTTCGGTAAGCGACAATTGCCGCAATAAATGTTTCCCCGTACTTATCCCGTTTGCGATTACCGACACCGGAAAGTTGCTCAAATTCTACTAAAGTTTGCGGTTGCACTTGCGCCATTAATTTTAGTGTGGAATCAGGGAAGATTACATAAGGAGGAACTGATTGTTCGTCGGCGATTTTTTTGCGGAGTTGGCGCAGGCGATCGAACAACATTTCCATCCCCGCTTTCTTCAAATTCTTTTCTTCCAGAGTGGGCGTATTTTTAACAGCAACTACAATATTAACCGGTCGCTGACGCCGCATGACTTCCCAACTGAGGAGGTTGAGTTTCAGCACGGCATAACCATCTGTGGTTTGATCTAGTAAACCTTGATGTAAGAGCGATCGCGCCAGCATTTTCCATTCATCTGCTGTTCTATCTTTGCCAATTCCATAAGTAGAAAGTTCGTTATGTTTGTTTTGCAAAACTTTTTGGCTGCGAGAACCGCGCAAGACATCAATAATATAATTCATGCCAAATTTTTCCTTGCAACGTGCCACGCAGGAAAGAAACTTCATCGCTTCAATTGTCCAGTCTTCTACTGGTTTCTGGTGGCAGCAATTATCGCAATTACTGCAATTACC
>NZ_JACJUP010000250.1:0-7015 GCF_014748295.1 Planktothrix sp. FACHB-1355
CAAACATAGCAATCTCTGTGAGCAACAAATCTGCTGGCAGTCAAAATAGGTTTGCATATTTCTACGATAAACTTTCCCTCCTCTTATTTAAATTTGCCAAATTTGCCGAGCCACGATCACCGTTTAATTACGGATTTTAGAAAGCTTCTCCGCAATCTTCCTTAGTTGTCCCGCTCAGGTGTACCGCATCGGGAGAGAAGCCATATAGAAACAGGTATTAGTATTTTTTTACACTTCATTCAAGATTTAAATAAACATACTGCGTCTGTCCTATAATAAATAGTACAGAATTAAGTACAACTTTTTGGAGCATTTGTTAATTTCCATAAAAAAGTTAATTTTTTTTACGAAAACTCTACATTGTCAACCTTATCTTTGGTTACAAAAATACATAATTTGTGTTTTTGTTTGTAGTAGATAGACTCACCTCAGTACAAAACAGGAATTTGGGGCGGTTTAAAAAACTTAACACCCCAAATCCCGCAACTACCAAGACCTCAGAGGAGAAAAAGTTAATAATGAGAAACTTATTGACAAGCAAAGCAAAAAAAACAAAACTGTCACGGCAGCGTTACCCAAAGGCAGCAGGAAAATGCTTAATGCACCCTCAGCGAGAATGCGACATACAAGCTGCACCAACACACCTAATCACATTGGGAGCAGAAGTCGCCGCCACTTTGTCAAAGGACGGAAGTTTATCAGAAGTTCTCCAAATTTGCTCGGAGATAATCGCCCATTATCTGAAGACAACTAATGTATGTATTTGGACTTTTGACCAAAAAAGCAATACCCTGACAAGGGTGGCGTTTGGGGGAAAAGATATTTATACAGCCAGCTTGCCAAAGACGATTTTTTGCCAAGAGGATTACTTAGAAAATCTCAAAGCTCGATTATTACCTTGTAACTTCAGGAATACACCTTTTAGCAGCCGCTTATATACTCTAGTTGTCGAAAATAACCTGGTGGGAGCAATCATACTTTTTGGCAAGGAATATTTCACAGAAATAGAGGATATAGTATTAGGTTGGATTGCCAATAATATAGGCTTGGCAATGGAGAGATTTTTAGCGCGAGAAAAACAACAAAATCGCGGCGAAACTCTGCTGCTTAAGCTGGCAAGTAAACTGCGTCATTGTCTCGACTTTAACAGCATTTTAGAAATAGCTGTAAAGGAAGTACGCGACTTGTTGCAAATCGATAGATGTCATTTTTTATGGTATTTCCCCTATTGCCAAAACCCAAGAATAACTATCACTCACGAAGCACAAGACTCAAATTTATCCAGTCTGCTTGGTGATTTTTCGGCAGAACGTATTAATACCTTGTTTGACAAGATCCGGAATTTAGAAATAATTAGGATAGACGCAGTGAGGGAATCAAGTTTAGATCTTGAAACGCAAGAAATGTCGATCGATCTGGGTATTACCTCGCTACTGCTGATACCGCTCAAAACTCATTCCGGTCAGTTTGGGGCGATCGCCTGTAGCCATTGTAATGGTTCTCGTTATTGGAGCGACAGCGAAGTAGAACTGCTGCAAGCGGTGTGCGATCAAGTAGCGCTCGCGATCGATCAAAGCGAATTCTACGCCCAAACTCGCGCCAGCGCCTTAGCTGCACAAGCACAAGCTCAACAACTTACCCAGGCTTTACATAAATTACAGCACACCCAAAGTCAACTCGTCCAACAAGAAAAAATGTCCAGCTTGGGACAAATGGTAGCAGGAATTGCCCATGAAATTAATAACCCAGTCAATTTTATCAATGGCAATCTCATCCACGCTAAAGAGTATATTGAAGATTTGCTGGAATTATTGCATCTCTATCAGGAACACTATCCCAATCCCGCAAGGCAAATTCAAGATAAAATTGAAGATATTGACTTAGAATTTTTGCTTGAAGACCTGCCCAAACTATTGTCTTCAATGAGAATAGGTGCCGATCGCATTCGTCTAATTGTGTTGTCGCTACGAAATTTCTCTCGCCTTGACGAAGCAGAAATGAAGCCTGTGGATATTCACGAGGGAATTGATAATACCCTGATGATTTTAGAGAGCCGCTTAAAAGGCAGCGGTAAAAACCGCAGTATTAAAGTTATTAAAGACTACGGTAATCTGCCGAAGATCGAATGTTATGCGGGACAGCTAAATCAGGTATTTATGAACGTCCTTGCCAATGCGATCGATGCTTTGTCAGAAGCAGAGGAGAAATTCCAAATCCAAAATATGCAGATTCACATTGTCACAAAAATGCTTGACAGCGACAGCTTAATCATCCGAATAAAAGATAATGGTGCAGGAATGACGGAAGAAGTGAAAAAACGGTTGTTCGATCCGTTCTTTACGACAAAACCAGTCGGCAAAGGAACCGGACTGGGGTTATCGATTAGTTACAAAATTGTCGTAGAGAAGCATGGTGGCACGATCGAATGTTTGTCAGAACCGGGAAAAGGATCTGAGTTTATCATTCAAATACCAGTCAGAGCGATCGCATCGTTCAATTGAGGCAAATTGTAGGGTGCCTTGCCACCTCTAGGCACGTAAAAGTGTTAATTTATGTACATTCTAAGTCAAATCAAGACCTCACAAGCATTGGTTCTGACTCAGCTTTTACAGAAACTTTCAGTGGGTCGTAGCCTAGCTGTTCGGTAATCCGTTCCCTGGCTAAAGCGCGGTACTCCCAAAAATGTTCTCCAGCAGCACATAAACCCAAATACATATTGAGAACTTGCGGCTTTCTCCGCAGAATCGTCCATAGTTGTCGCCAAAACTGCTCCCGAATTTCCGGTCGGCGGATACCTTGATGCCAAATTAACTGGGCAATGAGACCCAACCCCTTACCAGGAGAAAATTGCATGGTCTGCTTTCGGTCTGCTCTTGAGCTAATCGAAAGGCATTGCTGAAAACAGCGTCTGAGATATTTTGTAGGTTCGTAGAGCGTCCAGAAGCCTTCCACATACTCTTTAGCAATTTCAGCAATGGGGCGAGTAGGAACAAAATTCATCAAGGTATTCTGGTCTCCGACTTCAGTAGCGCCCAAGCCCTGTATTAAACGCTCCTCTTTTTGCAGGCGGTTCCAGAGGGCGGTGTTGGGCAAAGCTTGGAGAATACCGAGCATTGGTTGAGGAATATTGGTTTGTTCGACAAAGGCTTGAATCCGTTTTCCTGCACCAGAACGTTCTCCATCAAAACCCAGGATAAACCCTGCATAGATTAGCATACCTGCCTCATTGATCTTGCGACAGGCTTCGATGAGAGGGTTACGAGTATTTTGCAGTTTTTGTGTTACTTTTAGACTATCTCGATCGGGGGTTTCAATGCCGAGAAAGACAGCATAGAAGCCTGCTTCATTCATCAGATGCAGCATTTCATCATCTTCTGCCAAATTTACAGAAGCTTCCGTGATGAAGGTGAAGGGGTAGTTGTGCTGCTTCATCCAAGGAATTAATTCTTTTAGAAAGCGTTTGACGTTGCGCTGATTGCCAATAAAGTTGTCATCTACGATGAAGAGTGACCCTCGCCAGCCTAATTCATAAAGATTTTGCAATTCTGCTAAAGCCTGACACGGTTCTTTGGTGCGCGATTTGCGACCGTAGAGAGAAATGATATCGCAAAATTCGCAGTTGAAGGGACAACCGCGAGAGAATTGAATTGCCATCATCAAGTAGGCATCCCGCTGAAGTAGGTCAAAACGGGGCATGGGGCTTTGGGTGACGTCGGGTTTTTCCATCGATCGAAATATCCCTTGTTCTTTCCCTTGCGCGAGTGCTTCTAGAAACTGCGGAACTGTCATTTCCCCTTCATCTAGGATCAGGTAATCAGCTCCAGAATTAAGGGCGTCTTGGGGGACAGATGTGGGGTAGGGGCCACCGACTGCGACTTTTTTGCCCAAATTTACTGCTTTTTGAATCAAATGGTGGAAATCTGGCTTCTGGACTAGCATAGCAGAGAGGATAACGAGGTCACACCACTCCCAATCAGCCTTTGTTTCAACGTTGACGTTGCGATCGTAAAATCTAATTTCCCATTCTTTCGGTAGGAGTGCTGCAACTGTTATGATTCCCAAGGGTGGAATCACTGCCTTGAGTCCAGCTATTTCCATGAAGCGATCGTAAGACCAAAACGACTGGGGAAACTGAGGGTAGAGCAATAGTGCCTTCATAAGAGCCTCAATGCAACTTTAATTTATTCTAGTGCGAGCGGATGTATCGAATAGTACGTTTGGATTAGCTCACCCATCCGCAGATCTCTATAGCTGTAATGGCTGTCTAAACTGGCATTTCCTGATAACACGAGCTACAACGCCAGTAAATTCCTCCCAAGCGTATGTGACGCAATAAAACATCTGAACAGCAAAGGCAAGTATACCTAGCGAGCGTGGATTGTCCGATTGTTGTGGATATAGTAGGTTGCCTGCCAACAGTCGTTAGTTGGGGCGGCGATCGCATCGAACTCATTAATAAAGCTTTCATCTTAAACACCAAGATTTAATAATGTAAGTATAAGTTTCGTTATCAATAAAATATCTCTATCGATAGAGTGAGATTTGGATATTTATGATATAATTTTTAGGAATCATCCTTTATTTAACTTATCAAGAGTTGATAAGTTTTGAGGTGCATTAGTTAGCTTTTTATAATACAGCACAGATACCGATGTGCAGTTAGTCGCATCAACGTAAATTATGGAAAAGCCAGAGAAAATAAATTACAAACCCGAACCTATAGATACGTCAAAAGTAACACTTACAGCAGAAATTCTCAAACTGACTGAAATACTTTCCAAGAATACTCACGAGATTTGGGCGCAGCAGCGATTAGCAGATGGTTGGCAATATGGGCCGCAGCGAGACGATACTCGTAAGGAACATCCTGGATTGGTAGCTTATGAGGATTTGCCAGAATCGGAAAAACATTACGATCGCATAATCGTCCTGCAAGTTTTAAAAGCGCTTTTAGCTTTGGGCTATCACATCGAGGCGAACGGTACCGCTGCTGAAAATCTCGCCGTGACGGACGATAAAGACTTAGATATGGTATTGGAAGTTCTGCAAGATTCATGCGGAATGAATTTAGTTTCCCTCCTGGCAATACAGCGGCAAACTATAGGACTCAAACCTCGCACGTCCGATATTTACCGAGTGCTGGGCGACCAAATCCTCCAATTGGGGGAACCGTTGATGGCTTATGATGTCCTGGCAATCGGACTGAAACACTGGCCGAACGATGTGCGTTTGCAGCAACTTCTAGCCTTATCCTTAGCACGTAGCGGCGCAACTGTAAGAGCCAATTCTATCTTGTTGCAGCTACTAGAATGCGGTCACAGGGATGAAGAAACCCTCGGTCTTTTAGCTCGCACTCACAAAGACCTTTGGAAGCAGGCAACCGATCTGGAAGAACAAAACCGTCAACTGCGTTTAGCTGCCGAAGGGTACGAACAAGCATATCAGTTAAGTGGCAGTCATTACCCAGGTATCAATGCTGCCACGATGGCAATGTTGATGGGAAATGAAGAACGCGCTAAAGTCCTGGCAGAAGAAGTGCGACAGAAATGCTTGCAAAAGCTAAAGCCCCAGTCACAGCGAAGTAGCGATGAATATTGGCTTTTGGCAACGTTAGGAGAAGCGGCCCTGATTTTGCGAGAATGGTCAGAAGCTGAGGATTGGTACGGACAAGCAGCGCAGGTAGGGCAGGGGCGATATGGAGATTTAAGTTCTACCCGTCGCAATGCAACTATCCTGGTGCAGTATTTGGAAGGCGATACAGGACGCATCAAGCAATGGTTCCACATACCCCGCGTCGTTGTGTTTAGCGGACACATGATCGACCAACCCGATCGCACCACACTGAGATTTCCACCGCATCTGGAATCAACTGTGTATAAAGCGATTCTCGATCGCCTCAAAAAACTCGACGCCCGCCTGGGTTATGCCTCTGCTGCCTGCGGTTCGGATATCTTGTTTTTGGAAGCAATTCTGGAATTAAAAGGCGAAATTCATATTGTGCTGCCCTACGATCGAGAGCAGTTTATTAAAGATTCGGTCGATATCGTTCCTGGTAGCAAATGGGTGGAGCGGTTCGAGAAATTACTCGATCGAGCTACAGAGACGATCGTCGCTTCCAA
The DNA here is from genome assembly GCF_014748295.1 of Planktothrix sp. FACHB-1355. Lineage (NCBI taxonomy): Bacteria > Bacillati > Cyanobacteriota > Cyanophyceae > Oscillatoriales > Microcoleaceae > Planktothrix > Planktothrix sp. FACHB-1355. Next base: position 6,120 of record NZ_JACJUP010000250.1, read on the forward strand.
TCGCAAGTTGCAAGAGACTAATGTTTTGTACGAGTACGCGAATCGTTTGCTACACGGGTTAGCCAAAATGCGGGCAGAACAGCTAGAAACAGAACTTGTACCCCTGGCAGTTTGGAACGGCCAACCAGGCGGCCCCGGCGGTACTGCTAGTGCGATCGAGCATTGGCAAAGCTGGGGTTACGACGTAGAAGTCATTGATTTGGAATCGATTCTGCGATCGTTTGTCGATACTCAAGATTCATCAGTCATCAGCGATGGGTCATTAGCTAATCACCGAGAACTAACCAATAAAGAGTGCGGTCGGCAGATTAAGGCGCTATTGTTCGCCGATGTAGTCCACTATTCTCATCTCACAGAAGATCAAATCTTCCCATTTGTGCAATATTTCTTAGGAGGTGTTGCCGAGATGAGCGCTCAGTCTGCTTATGGGCCGATCATGAAAAATACTTGGGGAGACGCTCTCTATTTTGTATTCTCGAATGTGCGAGATGCAGGTTTATTTGCTCTGGATCTGTGCGATTTTGTTCAAAGTACAGACTGGACAGAAAAAGGGTTGCCGGAAGGTCTAAATTTGCGAATAGCCTTACACGCTGGCCCGGTATACCGACACATCGATCCGATTACCGGCAAAATAAATTACATCGGTACCCATGTCAGCCACACCGCTAGGATCGAGCCAATTACGCCACCGGGGAAAGTATATGCCAGTCAAGCCTTTGCAGCTATTGCCTCTTGCGACGAGGTTTGCGAATTAACTTGCGATTATGTGGGACAAACGCCTTGGGCTAAAGGTTACGGCACTTTCCCGACCTATCACGTCCGCCGCCGCCAAGTCGATCGAGCCTAAACTTTAGGGGTTAGGGTTTAGGGGTTAGGGGTTAGGGGAAGAGGGAAGA
>NZ_JACJUP010000251.1:0-7063 GCF_014748295.1 Planktothrix sp. FACHB-1355
CCTTACCTTCTGCATCCACCAGCTGTACACCCATCTGCACAAAAGATTCCAGCACCTCCGCCGAATCTCCCGGTACAAACGTTACAAAAAACGCATACTTACCAGTCTTATCCTTCACCTGTTTAGCTAGATTTGCCAACTCTTCGTAAGTAATCGGCGGCTTGGTAATACCAGCTTGCTTAAACAAATCTTGATTGTAAATAGTAATATCTGTCGCCAAATACCAAGGAATACCAAAACTCTTCCCGTCGAACGTACTAGCCTTCCAAATATTCGGTAAATAAACTTGCCGTTCCTGAGTGGAAATCTTACTATCCAAATCCAGCCAAGCATTGCGAGCAGCCAACTGAGAAGCAAAATCTGGATTCAAGTTTACCACATCCGGAGCAGTCTTCGCCGAAACCGCCGTCAGAATTTTACTCTCCATCGCCGACCAAGGTACATCTACCCAACGCACCTTCACACCTGGATTTTTCGCCTCAAAACTAGCAATCAACTGATTGAAGTAATCTGTAAATTGAGGCTGCAACTGCATCGTCCAGAACTCAACCTCTTGGCGATCGCCAGTTGTAGTTTGCCTACTTACCACATTGCCACTGCTGCAACTAACTGCCCAGCTTAGCAACAACCCCAACAGCGCAAAAATTCCCCAACGTTTCCAAGTTTTATATCCGCGCATCGCCAGCTTGATTCCACTTTTCCTACAATTGACATCCTCCCCGCCCTACTGAGTTGAGGGCGGGGATTCCCTTCATCACTGAAGGGATTTCCTGGTTCTACGAGCAACCTTACCAGTCTGGGTTTCCCCATCCTCGCAGCGGATCATCTCATCCCCAGGCGTCACTTTCCGTCTGCCCGACGGTAGTTGTGCAAGACCTATTAACGCTTTTATCAAAATGTTTTTAGCAGCGTTAGTGTCACGGTCATCTAAGTAACCGCAGTGTGAGCATTTATGGGTACGAGTCGATAAAGCTTTCTTAACCTCATGCCCACAGTTCGAGCAATTTTGGGTAGTGTAATGAGGTGCAACAGCAATTACTGGCACATCAAACACTTTCCCAAAATACTCTAACCATTCTCTAAACAATGTCCATGCTGCATCACTTATGGATTTGGCTAGATGATGGTTTTTAACCATGTTCCGCACTTTTAGGTCTTCAATGGCTACCAAGTCGCTAGACTGGACAAGCGCCCTTGCAGTCTTAACCGCAAAGTCTTTACGCCGCCGTTGTACCTTGAGATGCACTCTACCTAACTTCTTAATGGCTTTGAGACGATTCTTGTCACCCTTAGCCCTACGAGAAACACGCGATGAAGCCCGTTTTAATGCCTTTTCAGATTTCCTTAAAAACCGAGGGTTCTCTACTTTATTGCCTTCTGAGTCAGTGTAGAAATGGTTTAAACCAACATCTATGCCCAGCATTTTGTTTGTGGCAACACGCGGCTCAATTCGTTCTTGGTCGATGGAAAACTGGACGTAATATCCATCAGCCCGACGAACTACACGAACTCGCTTTATTTGCTCTTTTTGATAAAAATGCAAATCACGACTACCCCACATTCTAAAGGTTCCAGCTTTAAAGCCATCCCTAAATGTAATGGTTAATCGATCGTCCGATAATACCCATCCATCAACCTTGTATTCAACAGATCCGTGGGTTTGATGTTTTTTGAACTTAGGAAAGCTTTTCTTGCCTGGAACTTGCTTTTTGCAATTATCAAAGAATCTAGCAATGGCACTCCACGCCCTTTCTGCACTAGCCTGACAAGCTTGAGCCGAGAGTTTCTTGCACCATTCAAATTGTTCTCTGAGTACCTTGCAATATTTGTTGAGGTCATACTTATTGACCCCTTTGTTATCCATCCAGTACCGAAGACAGGAATTCCGCACAAAACGAGCAGTACGAATCATCTCGTCTAAAATGGCGTACTGCTCGTTTGTTCCTCGTAATTTTGCCTCGAATACTAGCATGGTTTACTTAATTCCTATGCCATATATTTTAGCATAGGATACGGAGATTGTAAAAAGCAGGCATATTGAATACCTGCTTTTTACTTGGGGGAGTCCATGTATCCCCACCCTACTCCACTTCGTTCCGTTGAGGATGGGGTTCTATAGCTCCCCCAAACCCCCACAACTGATAGTTCGCAAATTGATTGTCACCAACAAATCGTATCAAATTCCCGTTTTTTTGGTATAATAGAAACTCCTCTAATCATACTTGTATCCAAATGCTTCGCCCTGCCTTTTGGAAAGGTTGTACATATAAGTTATCTGTGGGGGCGGGTGAAGCATTCAGATTGTTATATTTCCGTTGGCTGCGATCGACTGTCGCCCGAATGCGAAAGCCCCTACAGGATTTGGTTATTCAAGTATTTCGACTGTTCCTCTAGTTCCATCGATTCGCACTCGCTGTCCGTTTCGCAATAGACGAGTGGCATTGTGGATATCCATGACTGCGGGAATGTTATACTCGCGAGCAACGATCGCACCGTGCGATAAACGCCCACCCACTTCTGCTATCAATCCACCCGCACGCGCTAACAGGGGAGCCCAGCCAGAATCTGTGTATTCTACCACGAGGATGGTATTTTTGTCAACTTCGCCAAGGGCTTGCAAATTTCGCAACACTTTCACCCGACCCTCGACTTGTCCGGGACTGGCGGCTATTCCTTGCAGTTGTTGGCTGGGTTCGCTGACGCCAATTCTGAGCATAGCAGCTGGGGGTGCATTGCCGTACACCACTGGCGGTACTGTTTCCAATTGTCGGTCTTGTTCGAGTTGCGATCGCCTCTTTTGTACCAACTGCGCCAATTCCTCGGCGATTGTTCGATCTTCTTCAGCGATAAAGCGGCGAATTTCGGATAATTCCAGGAAAAAAATGTCACCAGCTTGCTTAAGCACACCTGCATCTAAGCAGATTTGTTCTAGCGCGATAAAGTTCCAGCGCAGTTCTGCCAGCAACTGGCTGTAAACTTCCGTCACCCTACCTTTGAGATCTAAACGACGCTGTAGAGAACTTTGTGTTTTGCGTTGCGATTTTTGAGTAGAAGAATGTTGTTGGGAATCGGAAGGAGGATTAAAAACAAACTGTGCAAACAATTCCCGAACTGGACTGGGGTCTTCTTTCCAAGTGGGAACGGCAATATCGGTGCCTACATCGCTGAGATAGCCGTATTTGTCTAAAAATTCGTCAAATTGTTTTAAAATTGAGTCACCATCCGGAATTTCCGCTAATCTGGCAAACAGGGTAGGCGCAAAATCTCGATCGCTTTCCACATTGTTTAATTGGGATTGGGATAGCAGATGACGAGCTGCATTCGCAAGTTCCCGGAGTCTTCGCAAACTCGCAACTTCCGGCGTCTGACCGGCATCCAATTCGGCATCTTTAACCTTTAGTATTGCCTGCCGCAATGCCAAACTCAAAGGTGCCAAAATACTGTAAAATGTAGCACGCTTGAGTAAATCGAGGATGAAGTCGATCGTTTCTAGGATTGCTTGCGGGGAGAAGTGAGGGAGAGTTGCCGGTCGTCCTATTTTTGGCCGACTTTGGCTCAATTCGGCTAAAGCAGGTGCAAAATATCGCCGATAATCTCGTTGAAAATCTTTTTCCAAACGCAATTCGCGACCCAACAGGCGGAGTAATCCCGGCACATTTTGCCAAGTGGAACGCCAAGGTGGTTTGCTAAATTTAGCACCTCTAGTTAAAAATTCCAAACTTTCGGCAGGTAATCCCATTCGGCGAAAAATTTGTCCTAACAAAGTAGCATTAAAATAAGCGCGAGAGTAATGCAAAGTTGCCGTTTCGTTGAAATCCAAACCACGCGCCCGTTTATCTAAAACTAAGGTAAAAATTTCTCCCCAAACGCCACAAGTGAGAGGACGGTTAATCGACCAAGTGAGGGGGCGAATCAATCCTGGAATCACTTCGGCGGCAATTTTGCGCGTCCAAATAGGAGATAAATTAGTAATGGGACGCGATTGCAAAATCCACAATATTTCGCCATCGTAACTCCACTCGATATCTTGCGGGATACCGTGATAGCGATTTTCCAATTCTCGCGCCAGAATAGCCACTTGTCGAATTAACTTTTGGGGAACATCTCCTTCGCCTTCCACAACTACTTCTGCGTTTTGAGTGGGAGAGGAGGGAAGTGGGAGATTTTCTCGCTCTTTGACAATAACGCGATATTGTTCTGGCGTGACTTTACCGGAAACTACTCGCGAAGCAGCTCCGGGTAAAGCTTCGATCGCCACCGCATCCCCATGTCCTAAAATAGGATCGCGGCTGAACGCAACTCCAGAAAACGCACCAGAAACTTGTTTTTGAATTACCACCGCCATACTCGCTTCTGGGAGATATCGCTGTTGGCGATAATCAACCGCACTCGGTAAATTGTAAGAAGCTTGACAGCGCAGAATTGCCTGTTGCAAAGCTTCTCGACTGGTAACATTTAATATAGTTTCATACTGTCCAGCCGCAGAAGCAAGTTCGGAATCTTCCCCAATCGCAGAAGAACGCACCACCAAAGGCGATGTGGGAGAAGGTTGCAAAGATTCTATCAAAGGTGCGGAGTCATCTCCCGGCGGTAATACCCATCCATCCGGCACCGAGTAGCCCCAGCGTTTTAATTGAGATAGAGTGGCAGCTTTTTGTCCGACTTTAGACGTATCGAGCTGTTGGTCGAGAGAAATCATAGCTTTGTCGCCGCGAAAAAAGCGAAACATTTTTTCAGAATCCGCCTGTCCTGCTTCTGGGCGCAGATCGAGATCGTCGGGTATCTTTTTATATATCCAGCCGATTAACATCGCCAAAGATATCGCGACAAAGATGCGATCGTACTCGTGGGGATGCAATAATGCCAACATCAGCGGAAACAGAATCAACACTGCTATCCTTCCCGCACTGCGTTCCCGCAAAATTGTAAAGCTGATTCCCCCAATCAAAAACACCAATCCCGCCACCCGGACATCGTGGAAAACAAAACCCCACACTACATTAGTTGTACCGGCACCTTTCCCCATCCAGTATCGCCCCATGACCAAAGCCACCAAAGCGATTAATTCCCACGTCGCCGATGGCGATATGACTGTTTCCGGGTGAAATAGTCCTCGCGTCAGCATTTCCCACACCGAGTCCCCTGGCTGAAAGAAAGCACGCGCCATCATTACAGCCGCGATACCTTTTCCCGCTTCCGACAGCACAGCTAGAATACCCGCCAGAGTCCCCCCGTGGTAAAATGCTGCTTGCACGCCGATATTGCCAGTGCCAATTTCTCGCAGCTTTCGCCGCTTCAGTGCGTAGACTATCCATCCTGTCAAAGGCAGTCCCCCCAACAGCGGACAGATAATCAAAATCAGCAGTACACCCCAAACTTGCGTCAGTGTCATGATGCAGTCGAGTTACAAATCATAAATTTATATATATTTTGGGTTTCGTTACCTCAACCCAACCTACAGTTTACTTAACTTTTGACTCCCCCACTCCCCCATTCCCCTATTTACAGCGGACGCATCACACTTTAGGCTGAATTATGAGCGATCGCCATTCATCTGTAACTCGTCATCGCTCAGCAGTCAGCCTCATAAATCGGCATAGCAAAAAATTCGATCGCCAATCGCCTTTTCACTTATAACCAATACCCAATATGCGATTTGATACTTACGAACCGGGAGACTTCTATGATGAACTCTTTATCGCCAAAGAGCAACCCCGCTCAGAGGCGACCCTTTTAATCGAAAGGATTAATTCTCTACCGCCAAAAGAACTCCAGCGCCGCCAGCAAGTCGCCCAGAAAGCCCTCTTCAAGCTGGGAGCGACTTTCAACGTCTACGGCGATAATCGGGGTACGGAACGCATCTTTCCTTTTGATGTCATTCCCCGCATTGTTTCGGCGGAAGAATGGGAGGTACTGGAAAAAGGACTCAAACAGCGTATCTACGCCCTGAATTGCTTTATTGCAGATATCTACGACGCTCAAAAAATTATCAAGGACGGCGTTATTCCTGCGGAATTAATTGCTTCCGCCAAAGGATTTTTGCAACCTTGCATCGGATTAAAACCACCCGGAGGAATTTGGTGTCATATCACCGGTACGGATTTAGTGCGAGAAAAAGACGGTCAGTGGTACGTTTTGGAAGATAATCTCCGCTGTCCTTCCGGTATCTCCTACGTTTTGGAGAATCGCCGGGTGATGAAGTCGTCCTTCCCCAAATTATTCGAGACAATGGCAATTCGACCCGTGGACGACTACCCCAGCCATTTGCTCGACACTCTGCTCAATCTAGCACCTACCAATTTAACAGACCCGACTGTAGTAGTTCTTACCCCTGGCATCTATAATTCTGCCTACTTCGAGCATTCTTTTCTCGCCCAGCAAATGGGTGTCGAACTGGTGGAAGGTAGAGATTTGGTAGTGGCGGATGGCTACCTGCAAATGCGTACCACCAAAGGATTGCAACGAGTTGATGCTATCTATCGTCGCATCGATGACGACTTTATCGACCCGCAGGTATTTCGCTCCGATTCGATGTTGGGCGTACCCGGTTTAACTGAAGTTTACCGCAATCGTCGGGTGGCGATCGCCAACGCCTTGGGAACGGGAGTCGCCGACGATAAAGTCATCTACGCCTACGTTCCCCAAATGATTCGCTACTACCTTGGCGAAGATGCCATTTTGCAAAACGTTCCCACTTACCTGTGCTGGGAAGAAAAGCAATTAAACTATGTTCTTGCCAATTTAGACAAACTCGTGGTAAAATGCGCCAACGAATCCGGTGGCTACGGTATGTTAGTTGGCCCCCACGCCACACCGGAAAAACGACAAGAATTTGCCCAATTAATTCAAGCCAATCCGCGCAATTATATTGCCCAACCTACCCTTTGCCTATCGCGAGTTCCCACAATACTAGACGATAGTTTTGAAGGATGTCATGTGGATTTGCGTCCTTACATTCTCTACGGCAAAGATATCTACGTACACCCAGGCGGTTTAACTCGTGTCGCCCTCAAAAAAGGTTCTTTAGTAGTAAATTCCTCCCAAGGTGGCGGTAGCAAAGATA
>NZ_JACJUP010000252.1:0-6979 GCF_014748295.1 Planktothrix sp. FACHB-1355
TCTTCCCTTTTCCCCTAGCCCCTAGCCCCTAGCCCCGACGCCCTTCCCACTCCCTCTTCCCTAATCCCTAGCCCCTAAAGTCAGATACAATAATTGACAAACTGACTGAAGTTGACCCATGACGCCTCCTTCGGAACTAGATACCAGCACCGAACCATCTTTAGCAGACGCTGAAAACGAGAACGACAATACAAAAGAGGAATTTCTCGACGAACTCCCAGGAGAGGTCGAGATGTCCTTGTTCGACCACTTGGAGGAGTTGCGCGAGCGCATTTTCTACTCATTAATTGCTGTCGTGCTGTGTATATCAGGTTGCTTCTTTTTTGTCAAGCCGATCGTACAACTTTTGGAAAAGCCAGCACGGGGAGTAAAGTTTGTTCAGCTCGCTCCTGGGGAGTTCTTTTTTGTATCCCTAAAAGTGGCCGGATATAGCGGCTTACTGGTAGCCAGTCCGTTTATCCTCTACCAAATTATTATGTTTGTTTTGCCGGGATTGACTCGTCGGGAACGGCGCTTGCTGGGGCCAGTGGTGATTGGGTCTAGTTTTCTATTTTTTGGTGGCTTGGTTTTTGCTTATGTAGCCTTGATTCCGGCTGCGCTCAATTTCCTGATCAGTTATGGTGCCGATGTGGTCGAGCAACTGTTTTCGATCGATCGCTATTTTGAATTTGTTTTGCTGCTTTTATTCTGTACTGGGTTAGTTTTTCAAATTCCCATTATTCAAATTATCATCGGCTTTTTGGGAATTATATCTTCCAAACAAATGCTTTCGGCTTGGCGATACGTTTTAATGGGCTCGGCAATTTTGGGAGCGGTGCTGACGCCTTCCACTGACCCTTTGACGCAAACCCTTTTAGCAGGCGCGGTGCTGGGTTTGTACTTATTTGGTACTGGTTTGGTCGTTCTGTTGGGTAAATAGTCGCAAAGGAAACCGCTAGGGAGTTAATTCCTTGGCTAATAGCTGATTTTTAACAAAGAAAAAACTATTCAAGGTAGAACCACTATGACATCACAACCATTAGAGTTAGAGGGAACTTGGGAAGAAATTGTTGCCCAATCAGAAAAACTGGCCGGACGTCGCGTTCGCGTTACTGTTCTGGTTGAAGAAGAGTTGAAGTCCCCAGAAGAAAGCTTTCGGCAGGCGTGGCTAGAAGTAAAAACAGGAAAAACTAGACCAATCTCTGAATTATGGGAGGGGATTGATGCAGAGTGAGCCACCTTCAATTCAAATCAACTTTGCAGAAGAATTTAAACGTAATTTAGTTACTTTATCCAAAAAGTACAGACATATCCGCTCTGATGTTCAGCCAATAATTGAACGGCTTGAAGCTGGAGAGTTGCTCGGAGATCGAATATCAGGAACTGATTATGTCGTGTTTAAAGTGCGAATCAAAAACAGTGATATCAAAAAGGGCAAAAGTGGTGGCTATCGGCTCATCTACCACGTTCAAACACCAACAATAATATTTTTGATGACGATTTATTCAAAGTCAGAACACGAGAATGTTTCAGTAGATAAAATTAGACGCATTTTGAGTGATGTTTATGCGCTAAGCGAGGATGAAGAAGAAACGCAAGATGAGAAAAATGGCGATCGTCCCAGCGATTAAAGATACTGTTGGCGAATTACCGGCTCTCCCGGCTTTGTGGTAATAATATAAACTTATCTAATCGTAGGGTGGGTTAGGCACGGGCGATAATTTCAATACTTTCGATCGATAATTTAGTTCCCGTGCCGTAACCCACCGACCGCAATCAACTGTAACATTTACGAACATTTTCCCCATAAATCCGAAAGAACCAAACTTCACAATATATCCTCTGCAAACTTTCCGAGATTTTCCTGCCTCCACTTAGCATCTGCTTTGCGATTTGTTCTCAATTCTAATACCCGAATACCTTTTTCAGGCAGAGGATTCAATGTTTGTTTCAGTTGCTGCCAAGAAGCGATCGCTTCATATTCGACATTGTAGGTAGCGCAAAGCTGAGCGAAATCTATATCCTGGGGTGTGGCAAAAAACTCTTCAAATGGCGGCTCAAATTTGGCAATCGGCAACATTTCAAATATACCACCACCATTGTTATTAATCAAGATAATAGTGAGATGTCCGATAAATTTGTTTCTCAATAAAAAGCCGTTGGTATCGTGCAATAAAGCTAAATCTCCCGTCAGCATAACGCTGCTGTGATGGCGATGGGCAATGCCTAAAGCGGTGGATAAAGTACCATCAATACCATTAGCGCCCCGGTTGAAAAATGGTTGAATTCCAGAATTGTTCGGTGTCCAGAAAAATTCCACATCTCGCACGGGCATACTGTTGGCAATAAATATAGGCGTTCCTGGTGATAAAATCTGGGAAAGTAACCAAGCTACTTTACATTCAAATAAAGTTTCTGTTGTTGCCATTGTTCGGTCAATGCGTTGCCTGACGGTGGCTTCGACATCGCACCAAATTTGCAGATATTTACTGAGATTGTTTGGTTCGATCGCACATATTTGCGCTAGCTGTTCTACGGATAATCGTAGATGAGTTGTGTTGCCGTGTAGCGGATCTAAATTGTGATGGCTGGTGTCAATTACCCATGTGCGCGGTTGGGTTGATTCTAACCAAGTTCGCAGTTCTTTACTGGTGGGTAAGTCTCCTATCTGGATGGCGATTTCAGGTTTAAGTTGTTGTGCTATTTGCTGGTTTCGTAATATCGAATCGTAGGTGGAAATTAAGTAAGGATTTAGTTCGGCATAATTTCGTAATGGGGATAATCCCTCTGCTAATACAGGCCATTTTAAGGTTTGGGAAAGTTGGGCAATTGCCTGACAATACTGTTTGGGAAATTGAGGTTGTGACGTGCCGGCGATGATGATTCCGCGATCGCATTGTAACCAGTTTTGTAAGGTATTGAGTAAAGAATTATTGTTGGCTATTGACAACTGACAACTGATGACTGACGACTGACAGCTAGCAAAGAAATTTTCTGGTTGGAATTGCGATCGCAACTCTTCGGTAGCCGCTTGGGGTATGGGGGCGAGAGGGTCGCGAAAGGGGATGTTAAGATGGATTGGGCCGGGAACGGGAAAGAGCGATCGCTCCCAGGCATGAATAATTGTTTGCCGCAGATAATTCAAAATTCCAATTTCTAATGATGGCACTGCTAACTCAGCTTGCCAGTTAGGATAAGTGCCATATAATTTGATTTGGTCGATAGTTTGTCCGGAATGACAATCTCGCAATTCTGGCGGGCGATCGGCTGTGAAAACTAACAGCGGTACGCGACTTTCTCTGGCTTCAATAATAGCAGGATAAAAGTTTGCGCCCGCCGTTCCCGAAGTGCAAACTAATGCGACTGGCAAACCTAATTTTTTGGCAATTCCCAGCGCCAAAAAAGCAGCCGATCGCTCGTCCAAAACGGGAATAGCTTCTATTTTATCTTGTTGGGCAAAAGCAACTACCAAAGCAGTAGAACGCGACCCCGGACAGATTACTGCTGTTGTTAGTCCGAGTCGTTTTAAGGTTTCCGTAAGTAGGGAAGCCCAGACAGAATTAGTGTTGCGAAAATCTATGGGCATTGGGGATTGGGTCATTCACACTAAAGCTTTGAGAAGTGCTTGAAGTTTCAGTTGAATTTCTGCGAGTTCTTTGTCTGGATCTGACCCAGCAACGATACCGGCACCTGCGTACAGTCTAGCGCGATCGCTGTCTATTAGTGCTGAGCGAATGCCTACGACAAATTCGCTGTTACCGCGATGATCTATCCAACCCAATGGTGCGGCATAAACAGAGCGATCGAATGCTTCATAGCGGCGAATTTGCGAGAGCGCGATGTCTCTGGGATCGCCTGCAACAGCAGGGGTGGGATGGAGTTCTGCCAAAATTTGTAATGGCTGCACACCGCCAGTGATTTTACCTCGAATTGGTGTCCATAAATGCTGTATATTTGAAAGTTGTAAAAGACCGGGTATAGGAAGTCTCTGGTGTGACAAACCCAGGTTGGATAAGCGATCGACAATGAAGTCAATGACAACTCGATGTTCCCGCCTTTCCTTTTCACTTCTGAGCAAAAGTTCTGCAAAATAAGCATCTTCGGCTGCTGTTTTGCCTCGCGGTGCTGACCCCGCCAAAGCATCGGTTTCTAACTCTCGCTCTTGTATCCTAATTAAACGCTCTGGGCTGGCACCGATAAAATCTTGACCTTTGCCGTTACTGGTGGAAAAAACGTAGCAATCCGGATAAATTATTCGCAAATTATTTAAGGAATCAACCCGATGAAAAGGGCGCGGCGAATTAACCTCAATTGCGTGGGCAAGGACAATTTTGCTAAAATGTTTAGATCGAATTGATTGCAATGCCGATACGACTGAGGATTGAAAATTTCTGCGATCCGTTACATCTTGCGGCTGCAATTTCTGTTTATAATTGCTCAAATGAAAATTTCTGTAGTTAGCTAATCTAATTTGGTGGAGTTTCTGCCATATATTTTCTGCTATAACTTCGATGTTTGCATTGCTGTCGATTACAGTATTAGCGACTATAACACAGCAATCTTTTTGACAGGAAAACTGCCAGCGAGGTAAAAAAACTGTGGCGGCGGGGAAAGGAGAATCACCATTGATATTCTCATCAAAAAATGTGAAAGTACAGAAAAAGTGAGGGCCAGAAAAGGGTAGGTCTAACGCGCCTGTGGCAATTGTGTTAGCAAGGCATGAATCGATAAATTTTTGTGCTTGCGAAAAGCGATCGACTCCTTCTAACTTAAATTTAGCGGCTGTATCGATCGCCGCGATCGCTTCCCCTTGATTGGCTTTTTCCCAATAAAAATGCAGTTTTTCCGGCTCGGCAATGCGATCGAGTACAGCTAGCGGATCGAGCGGTTTACTTGGCAGGGAAATACTGACAACTTTTTGGAGCCCTTTTTCAATTAAGGTTTGTTTGCAAGCTAAAAGAAACTGATGCAGTTCCTTGCGATCTTCAAACAGATTAGCATGATGTGTCACTGGCACGGAAGCGAACATAGCAAATTTTTTTAACGTTTGCTTGCCAAATTTTCAATTATGAGCATGGTAGGGCTAGGGTTAGCACACTCCCACTCCATCTAACCACTTCTGGTGTTGCGTTGTACCGGGCTAGTACTCCACCAAATTGATTTTGATGGGTTGTCGTCGCCCAGAAACCCGGTTTTTCTAAAAAACCGGGTTTCTTAAACTCCCGATCCTGCCGGCGAAACAGCCCCGTTGTGGGGAATGGCGCGACTCGCAGCGGGGCCACAACGGGTCAAAAGGTTTGGAATGCGTGCCTGGTGGTAGCGACACTGGCGATGTCCCCAGCAAAGATTTTGCCGTGCGTTATCCAGATTGAGTTTACCATTGCTACCTCAGCATCATAAAATTATGGGATTCGGAAAATTCAATCGATACCGTCCGATGACTACACAATCTATTGCTCATTCAAACAGTAAGTTGTGGTTGGCAGCACTTAAACCACCAATGTACAGCGTTGCCGTGATTCCAATTTGGGTGGGAACTGCTGTTGCTTTCGCGGAAAATAACACTTTTAATGGCGCAATCTTTTCGACATTTTTAATTTCAGCGATTTTGATTGTTGCGTGGCTCAATCTCAGTAACGATGTGTTCGATTCGGAAACTGGAATCGATCAAAACAAAGCGCATTCGCTCGTTAATTTAACAGGAAATAAACCTTTAATTTTTTGGTTGGCGAATTTGTTTTTAGCTGTGGGTATTCTGGGAGTAGTGGCGATCGCATGGTGGCAACAAGACCTCACTGTAATCGGTCTGATACTCCTGTGCTGTGCGATGGGCTACACTTACCAAGGGCCGCCCTTTCGGTTGGGATATCAGGGTTTGGGGGAAATAATTTGCTTTTTTACCTTTGGGCCATTGGGCGTATCGGCGGCGTACTACAGCCAAACCCAAAGCTGGTCGATCGCCAATATAGCAGCTTCTGCGATCGTCGGCATCGTCACCAGCTTGATTTTGTTTTGTTCCCATTTTCATCAACTTGAAGACGACCTTGCGGCAGGGAAGAAATCCCCCATTGTCCGACTCGGCACTGCCAAAGCATCCCAGCTATTACCTTGGCTTGGCGGCAGCATTTACCCTTTGACTGTGCTGTTCGTCGCATTGCACATTTTCCCAGTTTGGACATTGCTAACCTTTGCCAGTTTACCCTTCGCCCTCAAGTTATTCCGACACGTTGGCGAAAATCACGATCGACCGGAAAAAGTCAGCAATTGTAAATTTATCGCCGTAGCGCTGCATTTTTGGAGTGGCTTACTGTTAGGATTGGGATTCGTACTTGCCAACATTTGATGCTTTATCAGTTTGAATTTCGTCCTTATCGGCGACAGTTTAAACGCGCCCTCTCCACCAGTCACGGCAACTGGGATATTCGAGAGGGCATTATCCTGCGCTTCACCGATGATAAAGGTGCAATTGGTTGGGGAGAAATTGCCCCTATTCCCTGGTTCGGTTCCGAAACATTGCCGTCAGCTATAAATTTTTGTCGCCAGTTGGGCGATGAAATAACAACAGAAACAATTTTCTCTATTCCATCTAAACTTCCCTCATGTCAATTTGGTTTTGAATCCGCTCTCAATTTTGGATTTTGGATTTTGGATTTTGGATTAAAAGCTGATTTTCCAAATTCGGTGGAATCAGCGACTAACCCGCAATCTAAAATCCAAAATCTAAAATCTAAAATTGCTTACAGTTGCTTATTACCAGCAGGTGAAGCCGCTTTACATCAATGGCAAACACTTTGGCAGCAAGGATATCGCACTTTCAAATGGAAAATTAATGTTGTTCCCATTCAAGATGAAATCAAAATTTTTGCAAAGCTAATTCAGGCACTACCGACATCGGCCAAACTGCGATTAGATGCTAATGCTGGATTGAATTGGTCAGCAGCAAATGAATGGCTGAAAGTGTGCGAGAATTACTCTCAGATCGAATTCCTCGAACAACCCC